>JAZFRG010000108.1:0-2914 GCA_036445535.1 Sphingomonadales bacterium | reverse complement strand
CCTTAAGTTTTTTACCGACAAGGAACGACCCTACAAAAAGAACAAAAAGGGCCGTCCGTTGCCGGTTTCTACACCTAAGACCCGCGAGGGGGATCAATCGTCCGTATTTTTTCACAAAAAACTCCTTAATCAGGGTCTGAACTTAATTACCAGCAGTTTTTCAAAGAGGATTAGTTGTCATCCGGGTTGGGGACCAGGATGATGCGGCCATCAGGGGGGCGTACGGCACGGAGCGGCAGGACCAGCTCGAGGGTATTAATCATCCGGTCAATTTCATCGGCCCGGAACGAAGCGGTGATGCGCAGGGACTTGAGCTCTTCCGAGGCAAACAAAATTTCTCCGGGGTAATAGCGATTGGCATCGGCAATAACCTCGGCCAGGCTCATATCCTCATAGACCAGGCGGCCTTCGCGCCACGCCCCGGGCTCGGAATTGGTGACTTTTCTGATCGGTTCCAGCAGGCCATCCAGAGAGGTAATAATTTGATCGCCCGCGCCAAGCACCCGGGTGATCGGGATTTCTTTTCCAGACTCTGTTAGGTTCGGGCTTGTCACCTCGACGATGCCCTCAAGGACCGTCACCCGGATCAAATCTGCCCCGCGGTGGACATCGAACTTGGTGCCAACCACCCGGACCACCGTGTCATCAACCGCCACAAAAAATGGCCGCGTTGGGTCTTTGGTAATTTCAAAAAAGGCCTCGCCCTCGGTTAGGGTTATCCGGCGCTCCCCTTCGGTAAACGCTACCTCAATGGCTGAGCGGGCGCCTAATGTCACGATACTGCCGTCGGGTAGTTCCAGTTCCTTAATCTCAGCAACCTCGGTCATCAGCGAAGTGGGCTCAAGGATGACATCGCTGCCCGGTAGGCTGAACCACACAAACGCAACCAAAATTGCAGCACCCGCCAACGCTGCCGGGAAAACCGGTCTGGTGAGTGCGCCCCTAAATCTCTTCGTAAAGTTCCTGATCGAGGCCAGCGCGCGCTCACGCAAAAGCGGGTCGTCAACCAAAGGAACGTTAGCCAAATGTTCCAGCTCAGCAACCTCTTGCCAGGTATTTTCGGCCTCGTTATAAGCCCGGGCGTGGCGGGCATCGGCATTGTGCCAGGCCTCAAATTCCTTTTGATCTTTTTCATTGAGAACGCCCGCAGAATTCCGCACCAGCCAGCCGCTAGCCTCAAGGTTGATCCTTTTTTCGTTTTTTGCCGGCATGCTCATTCGCACCTTCTTTTAACGCTGTGATCCGGGTCCTGCCCCCGTAGGGCTTCACTGCATTCCGCCAGGCTTTCCGCGATCAGACGCTTGACCTGGGTTTGTGATATCCCGGTCTGGCGGGAAATCTTGGCGTACGACAAACCATGGATTCTGTGTAAAAGCAACAAGCGCCGATTCTTCTTGGGCAAACGCTTGATTGCCGCCTCAAGAACCTCCGCTTTCTCTTTTGCTATTAAGACACGCTCAGCATCCACTTCGTCCAAAATACGACCGCCGGTGGTGTTCTCTATCTCCTTGGCATAACCGTTATGGGTCGCCGTTTTGCGCAGTTCATTCAAGGCAATATTATGGGCGGTACGAAACAAAAAAGCTCTGGGGTTCTCTATTTTCTCCGGCTTTTCAAGCGCTGCAAATTTGGTAAAGGCGGCCTGGACAACGTCTTCAGGATCAGGCGGTCCGGCGCCAAAGGTTTTGTTGAGATAACGGCACAACTCAGGCTGGTGAAGCCGGTAAATATCGTTCAGTGACCCGGCCCTCCGCCCCCTGGGCAAAGCTTGTGCGGCCGACGCCACTAACCCTTTTACAAACGATCCATTGCTCACAATAAAAACTTTCTGATTCTCCGGCAGGTTAATACCATTTTAAAGAAAAATGCAAATCGGAGAATTTAAGCTTACTTTTCTCGCGCCTTTAAGACCTTGAGAACATCCTGCAAAGAGACCCCACTGGCCTCTAGCACGACCAGTAGGTGATAAAGTACATCCGCCGCCTCTTCCTTGATGTGATCCTTATCGCCAGAAACCGCCGCCAAGGCCAACTCAACACCCTCTTCGCCGAGCTTTTTGGCGGCCTTTTCCGGGCCATTTTCTAAAAGGCTCCAGGTATAACTTTGGGGGTCTTTTTGCTCTTTGCGTTCTCGGATGATGCCTTGAAGAACCAGCAGCCACGAGAGCCCGTCATCGCCCTCACCAAAACAGGTTTTGGTCCCCAGGTGACAGGTTTTTCCTCTAGGCCTGGCCTCGATCAAAAGGGTATCCTGGTCACAATCCAGGCGAATGGTTTTAAGCTCCAAATAATTTCCTGATGTTTCGCCTTTTTCCCAAAGACATTTGCGGGTGCGGCTCCAGAACGTTACCCGATTGGTTTTGAGGGTTCGTGCCAAAGCCTCGTGGTTCATAAAACCCAGCATCAGAACGTCACACGACAGAACATCCTGAACAATGGCCGGCACCAACCCATCCCCTTTTTGCCAGTCTACTTCTGCTATCAATTGATTTGTCATGTCAGCCGTACCTCTATGTCCTTTTCGTATAAATATTTTTTCAATTCCGGAATTTCTAAAATCGAATTGTGGAAAACGCTTGCCGCCAGAGCCCCTTCGACACCAGCCTTTTGAAAAACATCCGCGAAATGTTTAGGATCCCCAGCGCCGCCGGAGGCAATCAGGGGCACAGGGCACTTAGCACGGGCGGCCTGAAGCTGGGGAATATCATAGCCTTCCCGGATACCGTCCTGGTCCATACAATTCAGGACAATCTCCCCTGCCCCGCGGTCCGTAACCTCGCTGATCCAATCAAGGGTTTTTCGCCCCGTTGGCTGGATGGTTTTTTCACTGCCGGTAAATTGGTAAACCTGATAACCATTACCAGTTCTTTGACTATCGATACCAATCACAATGCATTGAGAGCCAAAGTTTTTTA
>JAZFRG010000107.1:0-7348 GCA_036445535.1 Sphingomonadales bacterium | reverse complement strand
CAGGATCACGCGCTGGTCTTCGGGGGTGTTGGGAACAAAATTTTCACCCAAAAACTGCGCTTCCCCGCCACTGTCCTTAGCGTAAATGCGGAAAATCCCCTGCGGGATGGGATTGCCAAGGTTGTTCTCATCTGAATTATCGAACTCGTAATAAACCAAAACCGGTTCAAAGTTTTGGGTTCTTCCCCGGGCATCAAAAACGTAGAACTTTTCCACCGGCACGTCATCGGCGGCAAACAAAGCCACCTGTTTGGTTTGATTGTTCTTCAGGTTGGTTTTAAAGGGGATGGTATAGAGGTGAAAATCGCCGACACCCTGAACAGCAGCTTTAGCAAGAACCAAACCATCACTAAACTCTCGCATCTCCCTTCTCGCCGAAACCCCTGAAACCCTGGTCACCTCACCGGCCAGAACCTGGAGCCGGACATTGGAAAAGTTGGTGCCTGAATTATTGGTCAGGGTCACCCAGGCCTGGATATCCATCATGGTTTCGTCGGCCGTCAAGCTGCCGACATAGTCCGCCTTCCAGACAAAGCCGCCGGTGAGATAGGAAAGCCGGACATCGCCGTCATAATTGCTGGTGGCGTTCACAAGAGTCGTCAGGGTGGGTTTGGCGCGGAGATTATCGGGGATTTCCTTGAACGAAAAGCGCTCGGGCATGCCGCCCTGGCCAAAAATTTCAATGGAGTCTTCAAATTGTAAAACCACGCCATTGTTGGTGGATAAAACCAGCGCTTCCTCGGTTGATTTCCGTCCTGTCGCCGGGTTGGTACGCTCCACCAGAATAATTTTGCCGACCGCTTTTTCGATCAGCTTTCCAGGGGTTAAAAGATCATAATCAAAGTTTTGCTCAATAAACTGAAAGTCCCCCCCTTCGAGTAACGCCGTCTCAGGCTGGATCTGGGCGCTGACATCGCCAAACTCTATGCTATTCAGGCCCGCCCCCACTGATAAGGCTCTGGTCTCAGAGATCGCTGCAAAATTACCGTTATAAACCGTGATCCGGATATCTGAGCGGTCCTCCTCGGAAAGTCTGGTGGTTTCCTGGGCAAAGGCTGGCAGGGTTAACGCGGTGGTTAATAGTAAGGGGATAAGAATAGTTTTGATTTTTGGCATGGGGGAGTACCTCCTTAAATTAGGATATGGATTCAACAATACACCCAAATTGGGCGCAAGTGTGACCTTAACTGGAGGAAGATGAACCGTGGATTAAAACGGGATTTCGTCGTCGAAGTCGTTGCCGCCACCGGATGAAGAGCCTCCGCCTGAGGACGAACCACCGCCCTCAACCTGGCCGCCGTTGCCACCGCCAAAAGAGCCACCGCCCTCACCCTTGCTATCGAGCATGGTCAGCTCACCGCGAAAGCGTTGCAGCACCACTTCGGTGGAATATTTCTCATTGCCGTCCTTGTCGGTCCACTTCCGGGTCTGGAGCTGGCCTTCGACGTAGACCTTGGAGCCTTTTTTCAAATAACTTTCGGCAATTTTGGCCAAATGTTCATTAAAAATTACCACCCGGTGCCATTCGGTGCGCTCGCGGCGCTCCCCACTGGACTTGTCTTTCCAATTTTCCGAGGTCGCCAGGTTCAAGGTTACTACCGGGGAGCCGTCGTTCATGGAACGCACTTCCGGATCGCGCCCGAGATTACCTATCAAAATGACTTTATTTACCGAACCGGCCATGGTTTTACCCCTCTTTTAAGAATCAATTGCGGGGTTACTTTAGAGCATATGAATCTCAAATGGAAACAATTTGATGGGCAAAAGAAAAAAGGGAAACAGGAAGGGTTTTGAACATGATGTGGGGCATCATGGAAAGACCATGACGCCTTTCCATGCCGTCTTTTGCCCACAGATTTTGCCGGGTTCTTTTTGCGCCTGGGTTGCGTTAGTCCGGGACTTATGGTGATCACACCAATTCACCCTAACTGCCTTACCAGGCAAAAAAAATTTCCCGGTCAAATGATCCCATTTGAGGTTCAAATGCTCTGAGCATTTTTAACCGCAAGCAAAGGCCAATTCACCGCAAATTGACTTGTCCAATCACATTTTCAGACCCTACAGTGCAAACCACATGAAATTTTAGGAGAGACCCATGAAAATCCTCAAAATTTTGACCGTTTGTGCCCCGCTTTTAGTTTTTCCAATACTTTCAACAATAGCCCAGCAAGCGACCACCGCACCCCCTGCCCCGCCGCCGCCGTTTTGTGAAAACAATGAAGGGTTCGATGACTGGGACTTTTGGGTCGGCGACTGGAACGTTTATTCCAACGATGAGGCGCGAACCTTTGCCGGCAAAAATTCGATCACCAAGCATTACAACAATTGCCTGATCCATGAAACCTGGGTCAGCGCTGGAGGAACCGGCGGGTTTTCGATCAATTATTTTAACCCGGTTAAAGAGGAGTGGCGGCAAGTCTGGGTCGCTAACGGCTATTCGATCGATTACACCGGCGGGCTCAATGAAAATGGCGCGATGGTCCTTGAGGGCGAAATTTACGGCTACCAGCAGGGCGGCGCAACCCCGTTCAGGGGCATCTGGACGGCCGTTGAGGGCGGTGACGTGATCCAGCACTTTGACATTTATGACAAGACCAACGAGGAATGGAGTGTCTGGTTCGAAGGCCGTTATGTCAATCAGGAAACCGATCCCAACCCGCCTGAGGGTCAGTAACCCCTCAGTTTATTTCGCTCACGCTAGATAGCCTATGGCAATCGCTCCGCGCGGGCGGCGAACGATCGCCGGCGCCCGCTTGGGCGCTTGGTTCTTAAAGGGAGCGCCAAGGCTCTGTGCCCTAACGGGCAGAAAATGGGGACCCGCGGACCGTTCCGCGTAAGGCCCCGTGCCGCTTGAACGGGCAAAAAGGAAAGAGAATATCATTCCGGCTGGGTGGTGTAATCGATTTCCATATCCTCGGTGTAACCCCGCACCTCAACGTAGGAAAACGACCATGAACCATCGTACATGGTGCCCCAGGCGGGAAAGCTGATCTCGCCAAAATCGACGTGGGGCCCGTAGACATATTCGGTCAAATCACTCTCGTTGCCGTGGCGCCAGCGGTACATATCGCCGTCGACGTTGAGCCAGAAGGTCGAGAGTTTCCGCCCGCTTGCCAGCTCATAAACCACAAAGGATCGGGGGTCCTCGCCCTTCTCAAGCCTGAGGGTGTCGTCGTCCCGGGCCAGCCTGCCATAGATAATATAAATCTCACCAGGCCAGTAATAGCCCTCGTCGGCGGCAACCTCTTCGGCGCTCTTGGTTTTAAATTCGCCGTTTCTTAAGGTCCAGCCACCCCCAACGGTCCAGCTTTTGGTGTAGCTAATGTTTTCATTCTGGATTGAATAGCGCTCCTGCGGCACTAAAAGATCACGCCAGAACTCGGCTATAATCCCGTCGCCGTAGGTCGGGGTCCGGGATTTCTCAACGACATAAAGCGTCCTGATTTTCGACCAGACCGCTTTGCCGCCGATGCTCTCGATCATCTGGTCGGCCAGTGCAATGGCTTGGCTGTCGCCCTTAAGTTCTGCTTGGGCTGGAAAAGCGATCAACGCCCCCCCGGCCAGGGCGGATAAAAAAACCTTCATTTTCATCTTAAAAATCCTTCGCTGTTTATTTTGCAAAGGAGGTTAGCAGGCGTGGCAAGCGCCTGGGCTGAAGTTCAGCATTTCAGGTGATAATCCGGGTGAAACGACAAAAAGTACCGGTAAATGGTTTTACTGATTTTCGCCGGGTGATTTCACTTGCCACTTTAAGTCGGGGTCTGTGAGCAAGGTTTCTTCCTTGACCGAGAATTCTTCGGCGCGCTCAGCCCGGCTGCTGGCATAGGGGTGGGTTAACAAAAACTCATAGTTCCCAGCCTTTAATTCGGGTCCCCCCTCAAAAGCTTCAAACAAGGCAATAAACCCGCCGACATTTCCATAAAGTTCTTTTAGCGCTTCCAGCGCCTCTTCATCGGCCTCTTTTTCCATGTTTCTGGTAAAAGTAAAGCTCTCCAGCGTTAAAACCGCTTGCCCTAAGGAATCCCCCGCCCCGCTTTCACCCGAAGCAACGGTGATGGCAATGGTCAGGAACACATTGGCGGAAAAGGACTTCATAATATGGCGGTTTTTGACATGGCCAATTTCATGGGCCAAAAGGGCCGCCACCTGCTCTTCGTATTCCAGTTTTTCCAACAGCCCCTCAAAAACATAAATATGCCCGGCAAACCCGGCGAAGGCATTGACGGTTTCCTGGTCACGGTAATGAATGGTTATCGAAATTTCCGGATCCAGGTCCATCCCGGCGGCCAATCTATCGGCCAGTTTTTGCAGCGCTTTTTCCTTGGCTTTGGCCGCTGGGGGATGCGGCTCAACGAGGGGAAAAACCTCGGCCATGGCCAGCTTTTCTTCCCATTCAAAAGGCACCACGCCGCCAATCAGGGCACCGGCATAATAAAATAGGCCACCGATGACGGCGACCAGGATAACCAGATAAATCGATAATTTTGCCGCCTCGCCGACCTGGGCAGAGGTTTTGGGCTTACCCTGGGTGGTCTCCGGGATTTTCGGGTTTTTATACGCGACCATAGCGATCCCGGAAAACGGCAGTGCCGTAAGCCAGGACCTCGATTGAGGTGGTTGTTCTCCGGCCCCCGCCGCCGATGATGCTGGTTTCCAGCTTTACATTAAATACGCTGGTGCCTCCTTTGGATTTGGCCTCGGCTTTCATCCTTAGCACCGCTTCCCGGCGAGCCCGGACCAGCAGCGATTCATAGGGCTTGATATTGCCCCCAAAAATGCCCTTTAACCCGGCCATAAGCTTTTGAAAATAATCGTTCGACAGCACCACAGAGCCCACAACCAGGCCGCCATGGCCATTGAACTCATCGGGGATTAAGCGGTCTGAGAACACCAGGATTTCGGCCAGCTCCGCCTCGCGCCGGATCAGCGACTTATAATGCCGGGCCTCGGCAATCCGGCCAAAGACAAAACCGATCAGCAGCGGGATGACAATGATCCATAAATAAAAAAACTGGAGAAAAGTATCCACCGGCTTACCTCAATTTTACCGCGGTGCCGTAAGCCAAAAGCTCTGACGCCCCTTGGGTAATCGAGGAGGTCGTAAAGCGGACGTTTAAAATGGCATCCGCGCCGATCGCCTCGGCCTGCTGGCGCATCCGATTAACCGCATCTTCCCGGGCCTCCACCAAAAGCTCGGTATAGCCCTTCAGCTCACCACCGACGATGTTTTTCAGGCTGGCTGCGATATCCCGGCCGATGTGCTTGGCCCGAACCGTCGAGCCCTGGACCAGCCCTAAATGTTCGCGCACGGTCTTGCCGGGGATGTGCTCAATATTGGTAATAATCATGAAAGAACTCCCAAAACGTTTGACACTTAAGGGTTTACCTTTCCCCGATTACCGGTTTTGGTCAAGGAAAAGTTGGTTTCGGGATAAGGAAACGGGCCGGAACACTAGGGGGGCAAGACCCCGGCCCGGGGGGAAATAAAAACCGTCTAAAGCCACCTCAATTAGAACCCTCTGGCAGAAAACTTTGCCTATGAATGACCCGGACCAGCAAAAAATTCGGCCAAATATTCCGGAAAGGTTTTCCATTTCGGGTCATCGGGCAACGGGATCAGGCCGGATGACAGCCCAACGATGCCGGAGACATGAACATTGGGGTTCTTGTCGGCCATGGGATACAAAAACACCTGGGCAAAGCTTAAAAGGGCCTTGTTTTTGGTGGCGCTTTCACAGGCATCAATGAACACATTGCCGCTCCAGCCTGGGGGAAAAAGGTTTTGAATATTGGCAAACAGCATCGATGGGGTGGTATAAAAATCATCCTCTTTGCCGCCAATAACAGGGCCGTCTTCATCGCCGAGCAGCGCGCCGTGGGATAAAATAAACAGGTTTTCACCCTTGGCAAGCTGCGGGATTGGCACACCATAGGCCTGGTACACCGCGCCAAAGACATCAGGGTCCTGGCTGGCGGAAACATTGGCAATCCCCATCAGACTGGGATCGTCATTGCAAATAACAATAATCATAATTAAAGCTCCTCTTAAGTGATTGGTTTAATACCAACCCTAAGAGCAGCGGCTATATCACTTCACGGGGAACAGGTCCGGGGGGTTAAAATCTATCTATCCTGAACGCAATTTAATCCATTCATTGGCATGCGAAAAATGTCACCGTTACCAAAGCGATCAGAATTGAAATAAATGTAGGACCCGTCCCGCATCCAGTAGCCATAGCCGTCGTTCCATTTGCCCCTGGTTAGCCGGGCCAAGATTTTGCCGTCCGGGGCCATCACATACAGATTACGCACTTCGGGATCTTCACTGGTTTTAAGCTCAGGGCTTAAGTCCTTGTCGGAACTGAAAACCAGATGCTGGCCATCGGGGGCCCATGAGCCGTAGCTTTCCTCATAGGGCAGGTCGGTCAGCCTGGTCTCCTCTCCTGTTGCCAGGTCATAGGAAATCAGATCAAAATCATAGCTGCCGTTCTCATGATAGGCATTCATCCGGTTGAACATGATTTTGCTGCCATCCGGTGAGAACTCGGTGTGGGCATCATAGCGGGGATCATCGGTCAGTTGCTTCAATGCGCCGCTTTCCCGGTCATAGAGATAAATTTCCGCGTTCCCGGTCCTGAATGAATTGAAGGCAATCGAGCGCTGGTCGGGCGAATAGCTGGACAGCCAGTCATAGCCGGGGGCACCGGCAATGGTGGTTGTTTCGTGCGTCTTAAGGTTAATCTCGACAATATCCGTAGTGCCGTCCTCAAGGGAAACAGCGGCTACCAGGGTCTTATTATCGGCTGAAAAATTGCCGGTATTGTTAAAACCCTCGGGCAGGGTCTCCGCCTCACCGGTCTCCAGGTTCATCAAAACGGAAAAAGAGGGGCCGCTGTCCGCTTTGGCGAGATTGTAAGACAGCCATTTGCCGTCGCGGCTGACCCCCTGGAACTGGGATGCGCCAAATTCGCTTGTAGTGATCTGCTCGATCTGACAGCCCGTTGCGCCTGTAAAGCTCGGGTATTCGACGCCCTCGGGCGCCGGTTCGCAGCCAGCAAATCCCAGGAAAACCGCACCTGAGCCTGCCAATAGGGTTTTTTTTGAGACCATGTCCTTTTCCCCGCTGTCGTTTTCTTTAAGTGTAAAACCTGGAGAGCATGAGTCAATAGAAAGGCGGTTTTAAGAAATTTTGAAAAACCAACCCTAAGAGCAGCCGTTTATGACTTCACGGGGAACAGGTCCGTGGGGGGGTTAAACGTTTATTCCTGCTTTAATAAGTAGCTCATTGATAAGTTTCTTGTATTTGGATTTTACTTCATCAATATCATCTTGTCTGGTTATGTAGTGC
>JAZFRG010000106.1:0-2057 GCA_036445535.1 Sphingomonadales bacterium | reverse complement strand
TGCTTACCCTGTCATTGGAATGCCAAACATCTGTGCCAATTTGTTGATCTATGATGTAGGCCACTAACGCACCGGTTCCGCCGTCAAAAAATTGGCCCACGAGTGTAATGGAGCCGGATGACCTTGTGTAAACCCGGGTTCGAGCGGAACGAGAACTGGAATAACGGGAACTGTCCCTTGGCGCGGTGATGTTTATTTGGGCAATCGTTGGTTTGAAAACCAAAACCCCGGATGCAGCTTCGGTCACCATCTCGATGGGGGGCCCTTTCCCCATATGGCTGGCCATAATTTCGGCAAAGACTTCAACCATTTTACTTTTGTCTTCTTCAGTAATGGCAAAAGGATTATCACCAGTGCAAGCGGCAAGTTTGTCGGCGGAAACTGAACAATTTCGCCGCTGTTTCTTTTTCTCTTCGGCTTCGTTTTGTTCCAGGGCAAATTCCAGGGGTTCAATCATTACCTGGTTATAATTACCGAGGTCAAAATCGGGGTGGGCAAAGGCAATGTTTACTTTTGCGTCCTCGACAAGATAAAGCCCTTCCTCAGATTTTACCCCTTCCTCACTGGTATCTATTGTTTGGGCATTGGTTCCAAATGAGATTGCCCCCGCAAGAAAAATTCCAACAATAGTTTCCCGATATTTTTTCATTGTTTCCCTACTTCATTTTTTAAATCTTATGCCCTGAAGAACAAGGCATACAAAGTTGGCACTACAACCATTGTTAACAAGGTTGCAAATACCAGCCCGAAAATTATTGTTACCGCCATGGCGACAAAAAAGGCATCGGTCAAAAGCGGCAGCATGCCAAGTGCGGTTGTCGCGGCGGCCATGCCAACCGGCCGCAACCGGCTAACCCCCGCTTCAATGATCGCCTGGAGGATTTGTTTTCCTTCAGATTTTTCAATTTCAATCTGGTCAATTAAAACAATGGCATTTTTAATCAGCATTCCGGATAAACTCATAAAACCCAAAAGTGCCATAAAGCCAAAGGGTTGGCTGGTGACCAAAAGGCCAAACGTTACCCCAATCAGGGCCAGGGGAACTGTAAGCCAAATAATCAAGGGTTGGCGAAGGGCATTGAATAGCACGATCACGATCAAAACCATCATGATGAAAAATATTGGCATTCCGGCGGCCAAGGATTGCTGTGCTTCCCCTGAATCTTCGTATTCTCCACCCCATTCCAGAGAATAACCTACGGGTAATGCAATGGCTTCCACTTGTGACCTTATTCGGCTGAAAACCCTACTTGCCGAGCCAACCTTGGGGTCAGCATGCACAGTTATGGTTTGCCTACGGTCGAGCCGCATAAGGATCTGGTCGGAAAATTTAGTCTCAAAACCTGAAACTACCTGGCGGAGTGGAATGCGTTGCCCCGCGGCAGGGCTCCAAATCTGAATATCTTGAATGCTGGCAACATCCATCCGTTCGCGATCCTCAGCGCGGGAAATAATTGCTAAAAGATCGTCCCCATCACGATAAATTCCGATAGCAACACCCTCAAAAGCGTTTTTCAAAACGGCTGCAATCTGTTCGCGGCCGATCCCGTTCAGGTTAGCCTGCTCCTCGGCAATGACCGGTTCAATAATTTTAACCCGTTGGCGCCAATCGTTACGGATCGCCTTTGCCCCGCCGTCTTCATAAAGAATGTTTTCAACCTCGGTGGCAAGCGATCGTAAAACATCGGGATTAGGGCCAATAAGTCTGGCCTGGATTTTTCCGCCGCCACCCGGGCCCAGGCGGAACTTGGAATAAAAGACCAAGGATCCGGGAAAATGTTCTTGAATAAAAGCTTCGGCATTTCTAGCAATTTCATCAATTTTTTTATAATCCTCGACATCTACCAAAAATTGGGCGTAGCTATTGTTTTGCTTTTCCGGGGCATAGGTCAAAACGAAACGGAGCGCCCCCTTGCCAACCAAAGAAGTAACATTGATGACCCCTTCTTCGGCCATCAAATAAGCCTCAATTTCGGCGACATCAGCTTCTGTTTCATTTATGTGGGTTCCTTGCGGTTTCCAATAATCCAACATAAATTGGGGGCGGGTTGAATCCG
>JAZFRG010000105.1:0-5296 GCA_036445535.1 Sphingomonadales bacterium | reverse complement strand
CCGGATTGGGTTTCGCCACGATGTCAATTCGATCGGGCTTTCTTACGGCGGAGAGTTTCACTATTACCCGGTTTGGAAGTGGCAGGATATTAACGAGCAAAGAATTTCCATCCCTCGTTACTGGGGAGAATTCTTCATTGAGAAAAAACTTTTTGGCTCGGTGAAAGTCAAGTTCAACGTATGGGATATCTTCAATAAAGACGAAGGCCGGCTTAGAAACCTTTTCGCCACCGGGCGCTCAACTGGCATCCTCTCTTCCTCAGTTTTGCGGGAGCGCCGTGAAGGTAGAAACTTCCAAATCAGCTTTCAGGGCACTTTTTAATTTTGACCTTTGATCCCTTCTAGATTTTTATCGCAATTTCCTTTCCATTCGTCGCAAAAACTGTTGTTAGCTACAGGCGCCTCATATAGCGTCCCGCCATTGTTCTTAAGTAGTTGAGTTTTAGTAAACACCAGTAAAGGTTTTGTAATGCGTTTAGGTAGGTTTTCTCCGGTTTTCACCGGTTCTTTTTTTATTTTTTCCGGAATTCTTTTTCACATGGATGGCTTTCCTGGCGCCCTGGCCCAGGAAAATAATCCGCCTGCGGAAGAAGCAGCCGGGCAGCTAGAGGAAAATAGCTCAACAATTTCCTACGGGCAGGATTTTTTCGCGCGCTTCACGAACGCTATTTCGATTCTGGATATCATTAACCGAATCCCTGCCGGCAAAAGGATCCTTGACCAATCGGGCAACAATAATGCCCGAGGGTTCAGCCGCAACACCGACCTGATCCTGATTGATGGCAAGCGTCTGGCCGGCAAATCCAATGACAGCCGGAATGCCTTGCAGCGGATTACCATCGACAAGGTGGAACGTGTCGACATCATCCAGGGGTCCTCGCCGGATATCAAGGTTAACAGCCAGGAATCGATCATCAATATTATCCTGAAAGAGAGTGCTGACGGTGGCTCCGGGATCTGGCGCTTTGATACCGAGCTTAAAGCCGGGAAAGAAGTTTCGTTTGGTGGTTTTCTGTCTTACGGGGGTTCCCTGGGGGATTTTGAATACTTTGTTTCTGCCCAAACTGACCCAGGCAACCGCACTTTTCCGCAGGGGGAATTGACCTTTGATGGCAACGGGGTTTTTATCAGCCAGCTTGATGAGGTAATTCATCGGCGAAATCGCAACACGAATTTTACCGGAAATTTTGGCTACACCTTCAAGGATGGTTCGGTCTTGCACGTAAACGGGCTTTATCAGGATTTTAAATTTTCACAAACCACTTCGGGCACCCTCTTTACCCCCGATGGCATGGGCGGTCTGGTTATGGCCGGAAATTCTGCCCGGTTTTTTGATTTTCCCGATACCACAGTGGAAGTGGGCGCGGATTATGAAAAAGAAATTTCCAGTTCTCTTAAATTTAAGCTTATTGCCCTTTATTCGGTGACCGATGCGAACGTGCAGCAAAATGAAGACTTTCTGATTGCCGGTGTGAACCCTGTTGATGACTTTATCTTTATTGACCAAAGCAAGGCTACAGAGATCATCGGTAGGGCGGCTTTGACCTGGCAGGTTAACCCTTCGCATTCGCTTGAATTCGGCACCGAACAAGCGGTTAATGAGCTTGAAGTGGATCTGACCTTGTTTCAGAATGACGGCATGGGGGCTCTGGTAGAAACCTCGATCCCGTCAAGTGATGTCACGATCAAAGAGGTCAGGAATGAGACTTTTATTACCCATTCCTGGCAGATCAATAGCAAAGCCAATCTGGATACTTCGCTGTTTCTTGAAAATTTTACGATTTCGCAAAACGGGGTCGGGGTGGATACCTCCCAAAAGTTTTTCTTTTTCAGACCAAGTTTTAATTTCCGTTACAATATTACGCCTTCCAACCAGTTCCAGTTTTCCATCAGGCGGGAGATTGTTCAACTGAATTTCAGGGATTTTGCCGCCTCTGCCAGCGCAGACGATGAGGTTGTGGCCGGCAATACCCAATTGACCCCTGAAAAGCGCTGGACCTTTGAGGTTAGCTTGCAGCATAATTTGGCCAATGACGGCGGGCGGATAAAATTAACCGGACTTTACGAACAAAGAATTGACACCATTGAGCGAATAGAAATTGCGCCCCTGGTCGATGGCGTTGGTAACGTTGGCAAAGGCCGGCGTTTTCTCATAGCCTTTGAAACAAGTACCCGCCTGGGCTTTCTTGGGGTGCCGGACTTAATCGTGGAAACCAAGGTCAATTACTACCCGACCAAAATTGTCGATCCCTTTACCGGGCAAAGCCGGAATTTTAACGGCTGGAACACCCACAATGCCATGATAGGTTTCCGCCATGATGTAAATTCGCTGGGCCTTTCTTACGGTGGTGAGTTTGCCTATTATCCGGCTGAGAAGTGGCAGGATATTAACGAACAAAGAATTTCATTTAACGGCTACCGGTTGGACTTTTTCCTTGAGAAAAATCTTTTCGGATCGGTGAAGGTAACGTTTAACGTTTGGGATATCTTGAAAAGGAATGATGGCCGCACCAGAAACCTTTTTGCCGCCGGCAGGTCGACCGGCATTATCACCTCGTCTGTTTTGCGTGACGTTCGGAGAGGCCGGAACTTCCAAATTAGTTTTCAGGGTACTTTTTAAAAATTATTGTTTTACAATAAGTTATAGATGAGATATCTTTTGCCCTAACGAAAGGGTTTGTTTTGAAAATTTATCTAGGAATTCTGGTTAGTATTATCCTTTTTTGGCCCGCCCCTATTCAGGCCCAGAGCAACGACAGCAAGGAAAGGGGAGGGGACGAAAAAAATGCCCCCCTGAAAATTACCATTCGCCCTGCCTACGATAAATTCGATGGCACCTTTAATGACGGCAATGCCGAGGATGCCACCCGGATAGAAAATTCGACTAATTGCCCCCGCGACCAGATTTTGTCCTGCGATATTACCGGGAAATTCTGGAATAAGGGCGACCAAATTACCACAACGATTGCTGACGTGGCTTACGAAAAAGCCCAGGAAAAATGGGGAAGTCCTGAACTTCGCCTGGTCATGGGTGGGCGTTACGCCAAGCTTCCTGATTATTTAGTCCTGGCCTCGATGGGGATAGATCCAGGCCTTGATTCATTAGACCCCTTCCCGCAGCCCACCGGGGCCATGTATGGAAGCCTCTGGTTCGCCGACACCATGAATTTGGGGGACCGTATGGCCGGTCCGGTGATGCTGGCGAAAAATTCAAAAAATTGGGTAAAGCGCTACAACGGGAAGTGGGGCCTTTGCATCGGGTCTTGCTAATTTCAAATCTTCAAGAACACCTCCCTTAAACCAAACAGAAAATTTTATAATTCTTTAAAAAAAGGAGTTCTCTGACAAAGGGGAAAGCCCCACTTGACAGAATGCCTTAATTATAGTAACTGAATATGAATTCGGATTCATGAAATATATACTTAGTCCAAATTTTGAATAATTTTTGACAAAGTATCTAGGAGGTCGTCCCTAATGAACATCCCGGTTAAAAAAGATGCCTTCCAGGAGCGAAGCAAAGCGACAGATAAACGCATTATTATGGCCGCTGGAGAATTAATTAAAGGCCGGATTTTTTCTGAAATCTCGGTCGCTGATATTGCCCACCATGCCGGGGTTGCAGTGGGTAGTATTTACAGCCGCTATAAAAATAAAAACGCAATCCTAAGGGTTCTTTATGAAAATTATATTGAGGAGGCAACTGAGCAGTTTCAGCGTGAGATTGACAGGTGGGAGGGGCTGAACCTTGAGGGTCGGCTTGAGGGGTTAAATTCTTTATTTATTTCAATTTCCAAAAGCAAAGGGGGGCTGGTTCGCTCAGCTGCTTTGGCCTTTCGGATTAAGGAAAATGAAAAAGTTTTTGCTAAACTTCCAAAGGTTCAGGGGGTTTATAAAAATGCCCTGGAAAAACTGAATGAATGCCGGGATGAAGTTAAAAATGATGACCCCGAAGAAGCCTTTGCTTTTGTAATTTCAATGCATGCCTCAATGTTTAGAGATCTGGTCGTCTTTGGGGTGCATGTGAATGTCCAGAGTTATAAATGGTCGGTTAATAGTCTTGGAAACCAAATACTTAAGGCCTCCCTTGCTCTTTTGCTAAAAAAATAAGGAAAATTTGAAATGACAGCTAAATCAATCTCCAAACATCATCTCATCCCGGTTCTTATAATTTTAGCGATTACGGCGATTGCCTACCCAATCTTCAGGGGAACCATGCCGATCGAATTTACCCCGTCCGGAGCTCTGGCAAACTGGTGGGGATTTTGGGGGGGTATAATTCTTGGCCACTGGGTGATGTTCGGCCTTATAGCCTGGCATCTGAAGAAAACCGGTGAGGGTTGGGCATCAATCGGCCTTGACCCAGGATTTTTCAAGCGGCATCGATTTTGGCTGGGGGGTATCCTAGTGATCCTAATAATTGCCGCCTTCGTAGTCCCCGACCTTTATTATAAGGAAGGTCTTCCCAAAAAATCCTTTAGCCACCCCTTCGGACCCGTTTCTACGGGCCAGCGCTTGTTTTGGATTTTAGCTTCCTTAACTGCAGGGATTACCGAAGAGGTAATTTTCAGGGGGTTTGCGTTGACCCGTTTTACCCGTCTTTTTAAAAGTCGCTGGCTGGCAATTCCTATTCCTTTTGTAACGTTTATGTGGCTCCACGGCACTTCCGCTTTAACGGACCCAACCTTGGCCATTCCTTATGCGGCGGCGACAGCTTTTTTCGTACTTGCTTTCACGCTCTTAAAACACCGACGGCTCGAGATTCTGATCATTATTCATGCGATTGTTGATTTGTCTTTTGTGTTAGCGCCCTAAGTGAATTAATCATCCCGCCACTCTAAAATATCGCCAGGTTGGCAGTCCAGGTATTCGCAGATTTTTTCCAGCGTTGAAAACCGCACCCCTTTGACCTTGCCGGATTTAAGAAGGCTCATGTTTTGCTCGGTAATGCTAACATGGGCCGCCAGGTCCTTGGATTTGACCTGCCGCTTTTTAAGCATGACATTGAGGTTAACGATAATCGGCATAATCCCACCCTACACAATCGAGGCGTGCTCTTCAGCGCGCTCTTTTTCGACGTTAAAGGCCCGGGTGATCATCAACAGAAAAGCGCCCACAAACAGGGCGATTATTTCAGAGGAGCCAACCCCGATCGAGAAAAGCCGCTGACCTTCGGGATTCCCAATGGTTAGGGCCAGGGTCAGGAGGGTCCGGCTGAGCACGGCCATAGGCAAATAAACCAGCAAACCAAGGGAGGCCAATTTTAAAGCCTTTACAGTGTCGGTGGTTATATAGTGGC
>JAZFRG010000104.1:0-3443 GCA_036445535.1 Sphingomonadales bacterium | reverse complement strand
TGCCTGGGTTGCAGCTCAATGGTTGGCACAATTGCAGCATCCCCCCTGCTGGCCCCGATTGGGAGCTGGGTACACCCAAGATGTTTTCGCCACACCGCAATACGGGGTGGCAGGCCTTCGCCGTAAGATACAAAAACCATTTTTCTAACCTTGTTAATTATCGGGTCCGGGAGAAAGGCCATAAGTTCGCGATAATCGGGCATGATCATGGAAAGCTCATCGCGGGCAATCTCAGCGTAATCCTTGCCGGCATTAAAGGTCGCGCTGCAGGTAAAAGCTGCCTTAAAGCCAGCCACAAGAGCACGCTTGTGCAGTTCGCTTTCCTGTGCGTTTGCGCTTTGGATTGAAAAAAGAAAAAGAATAAGGCCAATAATTATACGCATGGTTTTCCCCGGTGGAAGCAAACAGGAAAGCACCTTCGGTTATGTTCCCTGACCTGTCAACAACGGCCAGCCCCATGAAAATGATCCAGAGAATAAACCCCCGGGCGTATTTTTCCCCGTCTGGCGGCAAGTCTGGTCAAATATTATTGCCAGTCAGATAGTTTTCCCTTAAAATAGAGTACGTTAGTAGGCGATTATGTTTTCCTCCCGCCCGGCGGGTCAAAGAGTAAGGAGGGACTCAAATGAAAAATGTTGCCAGAATTTCTCTTCAATATAAGCCCAGAAAAGTTTTTATCGGCTTCCTGGTACTGCTTTTGTGGGCAATGTTTTTCCTGCTTTTCGTAGGGCTGAACCCCTCCCAGTCCCAGGAGACCGACCCGGAGAGCACCCCTGACGGAACGACCAGCGATCAGGATGACAGCCTTGAGGACTTATCCGGGCAACTGGAAACCTTTGAGGCCCACCCGGATTTTGCAACCATTTATATCGTTCGCAAAAAGAAATTCAGGGCATCTGGGGTTAATAAAAAAATCTATTTTAATTACCATTTCATGGGCAAAATAGGAAACGGCCGCTATGGGGTCTATTTAGTTCCACCCGGGGAATATTTACTTGGGCTTTTTGAAGATAAGGACAAAAGGTCGATTACTTTAACCGTTGATAAAGGCAAAATTTATTATGCCCGCCTGAAAGTTACGATCGGTTTCGGCAAGGGCAAGGGCGAATTCCTCCCTATCAGCGAGGAAGAGGCCAAGGCGATGATCCAGAAATCAAAAAAGGTCAAAGACGAGTTCCTGGAAGAATATCCGGGCAATTAGGGCCTTCAATAAACAACCCTTTCGTTAGTCGGTCCCTGTAGAAAGTATAAACACCCAACGGCCCGACTGGGCCGCGCGAACCGTTTCGCGCCCCCGCGGAGCTTTGACCGGAGGTCATTAGCGTGAACGCAAATAATTAACTAGGCCCGACTGGGCCTCGGCCAGCGTTGGCCGCCCCAGCGGAGCGATAGCCTTTTGGCTATCTGGCGTGAGCTAGATAAAGAGTTTAAAAATTAATTCGCCTTGCAACCTGTGATGGGGGGTTTTAGGGTTTGTTGAATTGGAAAATAAATTTCTATGGGAGTTAATAACCAATAGGTTTCCGTTATATATTGATAATCTTGGTTTTTCAAAAATTGTGAAAACTCAAAATGAACATTTTTCCAGACTAATTTGAAAGCCTTTATATTAAAACCTTTCCCACGATAAAAACGTTATTACAATAGGTTGTTTAAAACACTGAGAAACTTCCTATTAGTTGACCTTTTGTTGTCTTTATGGCACACTTCAGATGTTAACCTTTCTTTTTGGTTTTCTAAAAAGTGACTAGAGATGGCAAATTTGGGCGATAATAATGTTCTTTTCATTATTGGGTTTTGGGTTTTGGCCCAGGCTGTTCCTCTTCTTGTTGTTTGGATTACCTACAAAATTACCCCAAACCAAAAATTAATGGCTTCTGGTCCGCTGGCACATTTAAATACAAAAATGGTTGGCGCTTTTGCTGGCTGGATGATAGTTGTCACGGCCTTTTATTCACAAAATGATAAAATTTTTGATTTTCTTTTTGATCTCGAAAGACATGAAAATGGAGAGATTGAAAAACATGCAAAAGAAGAATGGTGGATTCAGGCAGATATCGAATTACGAGATAAAAATGGGGTGTTAATTACCGACCAAACTATTATTGAAGAGGCCCTAAAGGTTTACCTGAATCCTGAACAATACAACGTGCAAAGTGGAGTTTTTACCTTGGAAAAAGTCCATGGAAGTGATGTTAGGCCTGAAATTTCTTCTTTACTGATTGAACACGGGGGTGGAAATTTTGGAGCTATTGCCCAAGATACAATTTTTATTCCCGATGAATGGTTCGAGTTGGACGAAAATCAAAAGACCAAGGCAGAAAATATGGGATTAATTCGCACTACCGCTGATGGAATTAAAATACTGAAACTCCAGCATCCCTTTAGGTTAAGGGAACTACCAAACGAAAATACTTCGGAACAAGGTATGTTTACAGTCAAATATGATGAGGAAAGAGCTGTTGGTCAGGACCAACTTGATCTTTTCATTCCGACTGAAAGTCCCGAGGAAGAAACCATTGATGATTTGGCTGAGGAAAATGATTCTTAATAAGAGATTTGCTCATATCATTATCGTTTTGCTGGGTTTGACCTGCGCCTTTCAGCTGACTCTAAAATCTTCTGAAGCGGCTGATATCCGTGGGGTTGTTTTAGTATTTTCCCCCTATTCATCAAATCCGGTGCCAATGCCAGGAATAGTCGTTACCCTTTATTGGACAGACCCCTATTCCCAGCCGAAGCCAATAGGCCAGGTAACAACTGATAATTTTGGTTTCTATTATTTTCATAGCCTTGAACCTGGAACTTACGCTGTGGTCGTTAATGACAAGAGCTATGTAAATTTCCAAGTCCCAAGATACGACACTTCTCTTAATATAATCCCCATCAGGGTGTTTTCTTAGGAAGAAAAATGAGACATCTTAGTAAAAAACTATTTCAAAAAGGAAAATTTTCCCTTTTTCTAATATCAATTTTGTCACCAACAGCAGCCATAGCTCAGAATTGTTCTTCCTCGGTTTCTGCACAAGAGGTTCTAAACTTCGCCTCAGCCTTCCAAAACCAGGTAAGCTTCTTGAAAGAAAACCAGAACCCCAATCAGGGGGATTGCGCTATTAATGGGGTAACTTTTACCGCAATAGGAGGTGGAGACCACCCAACAAATTGTACTTTTACAATTTTTTCCAGACCCCTAAGGGGTGGTTGGAGAATTATTTCCATTTCGACACAAACAATTAACACTAGTGTCCCGACAGGTTTCAATGCGAGTGGATATACTTCTTTTTCTTTGAGAGCATCCCCAACAAGAAATGAAACAGTCTATTTATTAAAGGTCAATTTTCGAAAGTCTGGGGAAACCTGTCCCCAAGATGGCTGGAAATCAGCTTTTGACCCGGCCTTAAGGTAAATAAATAAATCAATAAAAAAAGCACCCCCGAAGGAGT
>JAZFRG010000103.1:0-3431 GCA_036445535.1 Sphingomonadales bacterium | reverse complement strand
GCCGCTAATTGCTCAGCAGCTTGAAGCGCGGTTCTGACCGCAATTGAATAGGCCACAAGCGTAACATCGCTGCCTTCCCTCATAATCCGGGCCTTGCCAATGGGCAGGACATAATCTTCCGCTTCCGGAATTTCGAATTTCTCACCGTAAAGAAGTTCATTTTCCAGGAAAATCACCGGGTTAGGGTCGCGGATGGCAGCCTTCAATAAGCCCTTGGCATCCGCCGCATCATAAGGCGCAATTACCTTTAAGCCCGGGATATGGGCATACCAGGAACCAAAGTTCTGGCTGTGCTGGGCCGCGACCCGGCTGGCGGCACCATTGGGACCCCGGAAGACAATCGAACATTCGATTTGGCCACCGGACATATACCGGGTTTTTGCCGCTGAATTAATAATGTGGTCGATCGCCTGCATGGCAAAATTGAAGGTCATAAATTCGACGATTGGTTTCAAACCGGCAAAAGCAGCCCCAACCCCAAGCCCGGCAAAACCGTGCTCGGTTATCGGCGTGTCGATCACGCGGCCTTCGCCAAATTCATCCAAGAGGCCCTGGCTAACTTTATAGGCCCCTTGATACTGGGCAACTTCCTCACCCATCAAAAACACTTTGTCATCGCGGCGCATTTCCTCGGCCATGGCATCGCGTAAAGCTTCCCGTAGGGTCAGGGAAACCAGCCCAGTGCCGGTGGGAATTTCCGGATCAGCGATAATTGGCGTAGGTTCTGGCGGGGCCACGGGGGCTTCTTCAACTGGCTGCTCTTCAGGTTTCTTAGCCGTTGGGGTTTCATCGGGCACGGCATCTGCCGCCTCGCCTTCTTCCAAAAGAACAGCGATCGGGGCATTCACAGCGATGCCTTCGGTCCCTTCTGAAATGATCAGCTGGCCGATCGTGCCTTCCTCTGCGGCTTCTACCTCCATGGTCGCCTTATCGGTTTCCACTTCGGCCAGGATATCACCGGGCTCAACCGTATCGCCCACTTTAACGTGCCATTTAATAAGATTACCCTCGGTCATGGTGGGCGAAAGCGCGGGCATAAGAATATTAATTGCCATCTTAAGCACCCTCCCCGACTGGACTTAGAATATCAGTAAATAATTCCCCAGGCCCTGGTTCAGGACTTTCGGTTGCAAAATCGGCGGCGGCTGTAATTTCAGTTTTAATTTCCCTGCCGATTTCCTTCAAACCCTCTTCGGTAATAATTTTCTTGTCGAGTAGGAGCCTTTTTACCTGATCAATCGGGTCGTGTTCGCCTTTCATACGTTGGACCTCATCCTTGGTCCGATAAAGCGCCGGGTCCGACATCGAATGACCGCGAAAGCGATAGGTACGCATTTCCAACAGGAAAGGGCCTTTACCCCCCCGAATATGGGAAATAGCTTCCTCTGCCGCTTTTCTAACCGCTAGAACATTCATGCCATCCACCTGCTTGCCGGGGATCTTAAACCCGGTACCGCGTTTGCAAAGCTCATCCGCCCCGGTGGACCGGGTTACGCTTGTGCCCATGGCATAGTGATTGTTTTCAATCACGAACAAAACCGGAAGGTTCCACAGCTTGGCCATATTAAAGGCTTCAAAAACCTGACCCTGATTAGAGGCGCCATCGCCAAAATAGGTAACGCTTATCTTGCTGGTTTTTTCATATTTATGGGCAAAGGCAATTCCGGTTCCGATCGGCACCTGGGCGCCGACAATACCGTGGCCGCCGTAAAAACCTTTCTCGAGCGAGAACATATGCATACTGCCGCCTTTGCCCCGGGATATTCCGCCTACCCGCCCGGTAAGTTCAGCCATGACCGCCCCTGAATCAATCCCGGCCGCCAGCATGTGGCCATGATCGCGATACCCGGTAATAATGCTATCGCCCTCTTCCAGTGATTCCTGTACACCGACGACCACAGCTTCCTGGCCGATATACAAGTGGCAAAATCCCCCGATTAACCCTTGGCCATACATTTGCCCCGCCTTTTCTTCAAAGCGGCGAATTCTCAGCATTTCGCGGTAGAACCTAAGCAGTTCGGCCGAAGTCGCCTTATAAAGGTCTTTGGAGCTGGTTGGCTTTCTGGCAGCGGTTTTGGCCATCGTTGAATCCCATAAATTCATTTAAAAATGCAAACTAAGGCCGTACCCTTACCCTCAAACATGCAGGTTTACCACACATTTAAGCGTATTAACCAAAATTCGGTTAATCGATTAAATTTTGGAAAAATGGAAGGAAGTATTACCGGGCATCTTCGGGCTTATCGGTATAAATAACTATTTCGCCGGGTTCTTGAAAACCCAAAACCGCGCGGGCCCGTTCATCCAAAAGATCAAGGTCCAGATTATCTTTTCTAAGGCTTGAAACCTTACGGCTCAAATCTTTTTTCCTGGCTTGAAGGACGGCGGCTTTAGCCTCAACTTCAGCCATTTGTGCTTCGACTTCCTGAAGTTTGAAGAGGCCATGGTCGCCCTCAAGGGTGTGATACCCAAAATAGATCACGGTTACCAAAATCAGCGCCCCAGGAAGGGCACGACGCAGCCGAAAACGGATTTGTTCAACGAAATTCATTCGTCCATGGAATCAGAACTGATTCCAACCGTCAAGCTAAAAATCTCTTTTAGAATCAATTCATTAGTGTAATTTTAAATTTTAATTCCCTAACCCACTGTTTTGACTCAATTTTTACTGCTTCAGCTAAATTTTAGAAAAAACGCGTCTTTCAAAATTACTTTGTAAAATTAAAATCGTAGTAGGTAACATGAAGATTGCCACCATCTCCGTATAAGATATCGGCATGCAATCGCAATTCCTGGTTTCCCGCCCCGACCGAGAATTCCCGGTAGGGAATGAACACCTCTAAATCAGTATAAAGGCTATTATCAAATCTATTATTTAGGGTCCGATAAACGGTCAGCTGTCCATTTGTACTGCGGTATTCGGGGTTGCTCGCAAAAACCTTGTCACCATTTTTAAATTCAACAGCAACAGCAAGTTTACTGGGGATATCTTTAAGCTGGCGAAGCGCTAAATTGACATGAATTAACATCCCCAATTGGCCGTCCCGGGTGAAATTGTTATCAATCCATAATTGGTTAAATTGAACGTTAGCAGCTTCACTTGATTCCGGTTGGGTTAATAAAAAGGCGTGTAAGGTGAGATGCTGAATAAAATCACCATTTTCATAAATCAGGTCAGCATCAATTTTCAAATCATGTTTTCCGCCCGGTAATTTGATTTCCCCGTAGGGCAGGAACACCGAAAGATCTTGGTAAACCGCATCGGCAAAGGCAGGCTTAAAGCTTCTGAAGATTGCGAGTTCTCCGGCCTTGTTTCTAAAACCCTGGGTTGGCGATTTCAGCGCTTCATCGTTTTCATCCTGAATCCGGATGGTAAGATAACCATCAACATTCTGCATTTTACGGACCGTAAAACTGGTGTGGATCACCAT
>JAZFRG010000102.1:0-4208 GCA_036445535.1 Sphingomonadales bacterium | reverse complement strand
ACAAAGCGCCTGTGGAAATACTGCCAAGAATTGCATTGTCTTCCTTAAGAAAACCAGTGGTTAGAGAGAAGCTGAAACGGCCTTCATGGTGGTTGACTCTAAAATAAGAGGAAATTGCCCGGGCGAGTGGTAAATTATTGGCAAAAGGTAACTGGGTCGAAAAATCATAAACCCCAAAGGAAGTGCCAATAATAGCCGAGGTTTTAGATGATAACCTTCTAAATAAACTTAGCGATTTGGTATTTTGGCTTAAGCTCAGATGGGGGGTGCCATCAAAGCGTGCGGCAAGGAAATCCTGATTAAGGCTTCCGCGCCCGGTCATCCGGTCGAGTGTTACTCCCGGGTTAAAACCAAAGGAAACCCCGATTGCCATTTTTTTAGAAATATCTGCATCGAAAAACAAATACGGTGCTTCCTTTTCCAATTGCATCTGGGTTGCCATTGGCAACGATTCAATAAACGGTCTGATCCGATGGTTAGGGTCTGCAAAGGAAATTGAAAACCCTTCACCAGAGGCAATAGGCAGGAAAAGGGATTGGGTGTTGCGGTGGGAATCAATGGCATTTTCAAGCGAAAATGAAGAGGCATAAATGTTAAGCATGGAAGCTCGGGCATCAACGAAATAAGACCGCCTGAAACTGTCAAGCATCATAACCTGGGACAAACCATCAATCCTGAAAAGTGAATCCCCAAAGGCGATTGAAAATCCGGAACCGCTTTGGTCGGTTGGGACATCGGTGGTGGTATCGCCCTCGGCGCTGGCGGTAATAAAGGAGGTTTGACCAAGCGGCTGAATAGCCGCCCCAATATTGATCAAACCATGGCCAAACCTGGGATCCAAACCATTTTGGCCCAGGTCTGTGGCCGATTGGGTCAAGATATCAAAAAGGTCCTGTCCGGTCAGGTTTGGGAACATGCTTAATATAATTGCCGCGGCACCCGCAACATAGGGGGCCGCAAAGGAGGTGCCCGAAACCCTGGTGAAAATATTATTTACCTGAACCGTGCCAACTGAGACACCAGGAGCTACCAAAAAGGCCTGCCTGGAATCTCCTCCCCGGTTGGAAAAACTTGCCAGATTAAGGTTAGCATCAACCGCCCCGACGATTAAGCCGCTACCCAAAAATTGGGCTAAACCAGGGGTTTGAGAAAACACATTCGGGTTAGGTTCATCATCATTGCCTGCGGAAGTTACGATTAGCACCCCGGCATCTCTGGCAACAGCAAAAGCATTTAAAACAGCTTGGGAGATACCTTCACCACCCAAACTAATATTAATAATATCTGCCCCGTTCGCCACCGCATAAAGAATGGCTGAGGCTATGTCACTGCCAAAAAAGGTGCAATCGTTGTTATCGCAGGTATTCCTGGCATCGATCCGGATCGCCAGGACCTTGGCTCCAAAGGCAACGCCATGCATACCCTGGCCATTCTTTTTGGCAACTATTACGGCCGCAACCTGAGCACCGTGATTGTCCGGGCCATCAATTGATACCCCCCGACCCCCACCGGAAATCAAGTCGGCACTGGCAGGGTCATATTGTCCAACAAGATCGACATGGGTCGAATCAAACCCGGAATCTATTACCGCGATGACGACATCTCGCCCGGTCCCCCCTAAATCATAAGCCGGGATCGGATTTACCGCTTGCAAGCCGTAGGAAAACCTAAATTCATTGGTGTTAAACGGGCTGTTGGGGATCGGCGGCAAGGGCGAGGTTGGCCCAGGGGGTGGCGGAGGCGGTGGTGGCGGTGCGGGTGGATTGTTGGGTAAAGGGGCCCTTTCTGGCGCGCTACTTCCACAGGCCGAGAGGACCAGCAAGGTCCCGACCAAAAGGATACTCAAAAATTCCCTAAAATTTTTCATGCTACGAATTTGCCCTAGTGGTTTTCCACTTTAGGTTCAAACAGTAAAGAATTTATTTATTTTTGAAAGAAAATTTTATTCAACTTTTCGTGGCGCAAGAAAATTTATTTAAAGATATAATTAGTTTGGCGAATAATTAGCTTTTTTCTAATTAAATTGATGGAATTTATAGGGAGGTTAAATACCTTTTAAGGGCTTGATCTTTATAATTTTTCCAGATCAAAAATCCAAAAAGGATTAAATTCAAAACTACGATTTCAAAAAGAAAATAGACCAAGGGAAACCCGAAAAAACAAAAAACAAAAATTGCAAAGGTGTGCGAGTTAGGGCTTTGGATGGACCAGGCATGGAGATAATCAACAAAATTTCTCCGATAATAAGCGGCGGCTTTTTTCCGCTGGTTTTGGGTTATTTTCATCTCAAACGCTTTTTGTTTAATGGCCTCGTTGGAATCGAACATTTCCGCAATGAACTGGAAATAGATATGCAGCCCTAGTAAAAACAAATTTTTCGGTCGTTGTGGTTTTTTCGGCTCGGTTCCGGCCAAACCACTATAAACCCAAAACCTGTAGGTTTGGCGTTCGCGGTCAAGCATGGAAGCCTGCAGGGCATGTGAAGCCCCGGCGAGCAGGACAATCCAGATAATATGGCTGTTTCCTTCCTCATAAATGGCAAAGGCCATGCCCAGATAAACCGCAAGATAAACCAGATGATCCGCCAGTCCGTCAATTGCCCGCCCGGTAGCCGTAGCCTTACCGGTAAGGCGGGCCAAATGTCCGTCGGTGCCATCCAGAACATGCCAAACTAGCATATAAAGGAACGCCCAAAGGGCTGAATTTCCTACATCATAATGGTAGTAATTAATGCCCGCGAGGATGCCAAAAAACACCCCGGCGAACGACACCGCGTTGGGATGTACCCAGGTCTTTGACAGGACCAAAGCCAGCCGATCACTAATCGGATGGAATAGAAACCGGTTTGAATAATCTTCTATTTCTGGGGCTTTTGAATCCATGGGTCTCTTTTTTAAAATTTATATTAAATTGTCGGGGTGCTTCATAGACCAATCAGGTGTCGGCTTCAAATGGAATATGGGGGGGGTCCAATGGTTTTTTAAGTTTTTGCAAAAACGCTGGCAAAAGCGTCCAACTGGTAAAAAGACATGCCGCCAGGCCCAGGGTGGCTAAAATACCGAGCGAGCGGAGCCCGCCCATGTTTGCGCTGAGCATCCCTGAGAAACCAAGGGCCGTGGTAATGGTTGTAATGGCCGCAGCACTGCCGGTTGTAAACAGGACTTTCATGACGCTTCCTTCTTCCTCGCGGTAGCGGTGATAAATATGGATGCCATTATCCACACCAATACCAATAATAGTGGGTAGGATAACCATGTTAAAGATCGAAAGCCTGACATCAAACAGGCCCATCAAGCCGGATAAAATTAACAGCCCGGCAAGCGTCGGCGACAAGACAATAAGCGCATTTCTTATGTTCCTGAAAAATAGGAAAAGCATGAGAAAGGTCACAATAATAACTGCGGAAATGGCAATCACCGCTTCGTCCTTCATTAGGCTCAACATATCGACAAATATTAACGCTTCGGTCGCTGGATAATATTTTTTCCCATCAACTTCAATTTCCCGGATGTCATCTGCAAATTGTCGGGCCAGGTCGGCCTTGTACATTGAAACCGAATTAAAGATATACATCAGGAACCCTTCGGTTTCAGGGAGCCCCTGGTAAACCCGCTTTAGGCCCTCGGGCAAATCATCGGGTTCGACCTGGCCAATATCAAGATACCTTTGCAGATTGCCTTCGCCCAGGCCCTCTTCTTCCAGGCTGACATCAACCCCGCCCAGCGAGTCTTTAATTTCCTTAATTATTTCCAGGCGATCCAACTGTTCCTCTTCCTCGGGCATGTAGGAATAGATGCTGTCTATTTTTCGGATCGTCGGGGTCTCGGTGTCTTTGGCAATATAATCATTGATATAATCGGTGATTGCCCGAACCTCGATTAGGTTGTCAACGATCAGGACTGCCCGGTCCGTGCCATCCGGGAACACCTTGGAAATTTTTTTGCCCAACGCCTGGTGTTGTTCCGAGCGCTCGGCCTGGAGCTTGCCAAAATCATTTTCAAACTGGACGTTTATGGTGAAAAAGCCAGCAATCAAAAGCAATACCGCCATTCCCCCAAGGGTAGCGGTCGGGTAGGGGAACTTTTCGCCAAATTTTTTAAAAGGATTTTTGAAAACCCGCCCGGTGGAATAAATCCCAAATTTTTCAAACAAGGCCAAAAGCGCCGGTAGCATGGTGTAGGTTGAAATGAAGGTTAGGATGATGCCGG
>JAZFRG010000101.1:0-3994 GCA_036445535.1 Sphingomonadales bacterium | reverse complement strand
CTACGAAGTTAAACTCAATAGCGGGACGGGCAGAGAAAGGATTGGGGATGCCCAGCCGGCCCTTCTTGAGGCAATGCCGGCGCGTCAGCTAAAATTTTTTAAGGGCCTTGCGCTGAATTACAGCCTTGGCGATTACTTTTTCGTCCATGCCGGGGTTGACCCCGAAAAACCCCTGGCAAAACAATCGGAAGAAACCATGCTGTGGATCAGGGATAAATTTCTGGAAAGCGAAAAACCCCTGGAGAAAATAGTGGTCCACGGTCATTCGGTGGTCTGGGACCCGGTGGTCTCCGAAAACCATATCTCGGTCGACACTGGCGCCTACGCCACCGGCAAGCTGACCTCGTTGGTTCTAGAGGGAACCGAGGTCAGGTTTATTTCGACTTAAGGGGTTAGGGAATTTTCCAGCCCAGCGATTCTTTTCCCAGGCATCGGCGGTTTTGATGATGGTTTCCAGGTCACTGTAATTTGGCACCCACCCCAGCACTTTTTCCGCCTTTTTGATATCGGCGACCAGAATCGCCGGATCGCCGGCGCGGCGCGGAGCCTCTTTGCTCCGAAGTGGTTTTCCCGCCACCTCTTCGATTGTCTTAATAATTTCCCGGACTGAATACCCCTTGCCAGAGCCCAGGTTGAACGCTGCGCTGGCGCCCCCCTTTTCCAGGTATTTTAACGCCCTTACATGGGCATCCGCCAAATCGGTGACGTGGACGTAATCACGAACCGCCGTCCCGTCCGCGGTATCATAATCACTGCCAAAGACGGACAGCGTAAAGCCCGGATCATAGAGTGCCCTGAACGCCAGGGGAATCAAATGGGTCTCGGGCTCATGGGCTTCGCCGGCCTCGCCGTTAGCATCGGCCCCGGCCGCATTGAAATAACGAAGCGAGACCGAACCAAAGCCAAAGGCTTTGTCGTAATCACCAAGCATTAGCTCGCTCATATATTTTGTCGCCGCATAGGGGTTCAGAATTTTCTTGGGGTGGTCTTCTGGGATTGGGGTTTTTTCAGGATTTCCATAAATGGCCGCCGAGCTGGAAAATACCATATTCTTGACCTCGAACTCCCGGGCAATTTTCAGGACCGACAGCAGCCCGTTGATGTTGTTATCATAATAAAGATCAGGCTTTTGAACCGATTCGCCGACGGCAATGAACCCGGCGAAATGAAACAGGGCGGCGGGTTGGTACTTGGCAAAAACCTCTCGCAACCGCGCCTCAGCCCGGGCATCCCCTACCTCCAGGGGCCCCCAGCGCACCGCCCATTCAAACCCCTGGGAAAGGTTGTCATAAACAACCGGGTTATACCCGGCTTCGGAAAGAGCTTTGCAGGTATGGCTGCCGACATATCCGGCGCCGCCCAGGACCAAGATATTTCTGCTCATTTCTTTTCTGGCGTTTCGGATGAACGCCCGTAAACATCGTCAAGGCGTACGATATCGTCTTCTTCCAGGTACGCCCCCGACTGAATCTCGATAATGTGCAGCGGCACCTTGCCCGGGTTCTCAAGCCGGTGTTTGGTCCCGATCGGGATATAAGTGGACTGGTTTTCCTCCAAAAGAAAAACCTCCTCACCCCGGGTCACTTTTGCCGTGCCTTCGACCACCACCCAGTGTTCGGCGCGGTGATAGTGCATTTGCAGGGAAAGCCTGGCGCCGGGTTTGACCTCAATGTTTTTGACCTGGAAGCGGGGACCAAAATCAATCGTCTGGTAATTTCCCCAGGGCCGGTAAACCTTGGGATGAATGTCAATTTCCGCTCTGTTCTGGCCCTTCATCATATCCACCAGTCCCTTAATATCCTGGACCTTGTCGCGGTGGGCGACCAGCAGGGCATCTTCCATGTTGACGATAATTAAGTCCTCTATACCAAGAGTTCCAACCAATTTCTTGTCCGAGCGGATGTAACTATTTCTGGTCTCCATTATGACCGCCTCACCGGTCACAACATTTCCGTCCCTGTCCGCTTCACCAAGGTCCAACAGGACCGACCACGAACCGACATCGCTCCAGCCCATGGAAACCGGGACAACCGCGGCCTTGTCGGTTTTCTCCATGACACCGTAATCGATCGATTGCGAAGGCGAGGTTTTGAAAGAAGCCTCATCAAGGCGCAGGAAATCGAGGTCTCTTTTAGCCTTAGATACAGCTTCCTTCACCGCCTTTAAAATTTCCGGTTGGTGCTTTCCCAGCTCTTCCAGATAGTGCCTTGCAGTAAACAGGAAAATACCGCTGTTCCAGTAAAACCCGCCGGCGCCAATAAATTCCATCGCGGTTTTCTGGTCGGGCTTTTCCCGGAATTGTTTGACCTGGAAAATCTTTTTCTCTTTTTCCAGTGGTGCACCTTTTTCGATATAGCCATAGCTGGTCGCCGGATGGTCGGGGGTAATTCCGAAAGTGACCAGGGTGCCATCTCCGGCTGCTTGAATGGCGGTTTCAATTGCCCCGTGAAAAGAGCTAACGTCGGAAATAAAATGATCGGAAGGCATCGCCAAAAGGATCGCCTCTTTATCTTTCTTGAGCGCTAACAGGGCTCCGGCAGCAATCGCGGGGGCAGTGTTGCGGCCCTCAGGCTCCAGCACAATTTCGGCCTTGGTGCCAATGTCCTCCAGCTGCTGGGCGACCAGAAAACGGTGTTCCTCATTGCTAACCATGATTGGGGGAGCACATTCCAAATCCGGCAATCTCAGGATGGTTTCCTGGATCATGGTTTTCTCACCCGCCAGGGGCATAAACTGCTTGGGGTAAGCCTTTCGCGACAACGGCCACAACCGTGTCCCCGAACCGCCACAAAGAATGATAGGTACTATTGTCACGCAACTATTCCTTTACTACAGTAAACTAATTGGGCGTTTGTAAATAAACCAATAGATTTAAATACGTTAATATGCCACTCGTATAAACATATTTTTTTAATTTTTAATAAATAAATTTTTCCAGGTTTGTATTTATGAGTAAGAAAATTGCGTTAATTTCAGGGGTCACTGGTCAAGATGGTTCTTACCTCGCCCAATTTTTGCTTTCAAAAAATTATGTCGTTCACGGTATCAAAAGGCGCTCGTCATCGTTTAATACGGAACGGGTTGACCACCTTTATCATGACCGCCATGAAAAGAATGTTAGCTTCTTTTTACATTACGGTGATATGACCGATTCCACCAACCTGATCCGGATTGTTCAGGAAACCAAACCGACTGAGATTTATAATCTTGCAGCCCAAAGCCATGTCCAGGTTAGCTTCGATACGCCGGAATATACTGCCAATGCTGACGCCCTTGGGACCCTTCGGTTGTTAGAAGCCATGCGGATTCTTGGCCTGGAAAAAACTGTTAAATTCTATCAGGCCTCCACCTCGGAACTTTTTGGCAAGGTTGCCGAAAGTCCACAAAGTGAAACCACGCCCTTTTACCCCAGAAGCCCTTATGGCACCGCCAAACTTTATTCCTACTGGACCACCGTCAATTACCGTGAGGCTTATGGTTTTCATTCCTCGAACGGCATTTTGTTCAACCACGAAAGCCCGTACCGCGGCGAAACCTTCGTTACCCGGAAAATCACCAGAGCGGTAGCGGCCATTAAACTTGGCAAGCAGGAAAAGATCTTCCTTGGCAATTTGAACGCCAAGCGTGACTGGGGCCACGCCCGCGATTATGTCGAAAGCATGTGGTTGATCCTGCAACAGGATGCCCCCGATGATTATGTCATCGGCACCGGCGAGATGCATTCGGTCCGTGAGTTTGTCGAGCTGGCTTTTTCCTACATCGGCAAAAAAATTGTCTGGCAGGGAAAAGGCGTTGAGGAAAAAGGCGTCGATGAAAAAACCGGGGATGTATTGGTCGAGGTCGACCCCCGGTATTTCCGCCCGACCGAGGTTGAAGAGCTGTGCGCAGATCCCGCCAAGGCCAGGAAGAAACTGGGCTGGAAACACACTGTCAGCTTTCCAGCACTGGTGCGGGAAATGGTTGAAAGTGACTTAAAGGTTGTCGCTGGGGAGGA
>JAZFRG010000100.1:0-2138 GCA_036445535.1 Sphingomonadales bacterium | reverse complement strand
AGGATGGTCCAGAGGTGTGGAATTCACAACAAAGCCGCCAGGCAAGTTGAGGTGGTTGATTGCCCAAGATCACGCCCGCACTAGGCGGGTTAAAGGCTTCGTGGATTACAACATCCGCATCTTTCGCGTACTCGACAAACCATTTGTTCGGTGCTGTATCGCCAGCAAATATGACTTTGAGCCCGGCGTACTCGAGAATGAAACTGACCGGCCCATCACCGGCATGAATTGCAGGAATTGAGCGGATTGTTACACCATTTTCCTGATAAACAACCTCGTTGACCTGTTTGTAATCGAATTCATGTACGATGATCTGCCCTGGGATCGGGGTTATCTTGAAATTACGAGTCGTTTTATCCCAGTTATTAGCCTCCAGGAAACGGGCAATCGCGTAGGCGGTTCCCATGTCTTCCGTTGCCCCGGAAGGCCCCCAGATTTCAAGAGGTACCGGGCGCCCGGCAGTCCAGCCACCTGCCCAAAGAGAATTCAAATCGCCCCAGTGGTCGGTATGGAGGTGGCTGAGAAAGACTTTGGTGAGAAATTCATAGGGGATCATAAGGGAGGCGATGTTGCGCATTGACCCTGAACCAATATCAAAGATGAATTTGTCGCCATTGCCCAATTCGAACAGGAAACAGGCCGAAGCCTGGGCCGGCCGCTGATCCGGCATGCCGGAACCGCAGGCGATAATCCGGATTTCCCCCTCTTCCAGTGCCTCCGTGCCGGGATAGTAGACGTAGCGATCAGGCGCAGTTCCTGTCGGGTCACTAACCGGGCCGCCAGCCGGAATGGCGGGCCCTGAAAATGTAAATGCCAGGCCAGCCATTAACGCCACCACGGTGCCCAGAAATGCCAGTTTGATGGTACGCATAATCTTTCCCCTCTTTTGATGGTTTAAAAACCGCTGAGACAAAAAAACTACCGCAAACCAAGATCATTTTCTTGACACTTTGCGACAAAGGAAAAAAATTAGGGTTATCCTGAAAAATTAAGGTTGTCGCAAAGTGTCAAGAAACCTCCTTCCTGAAATGTAAAAGTCTAGGCAATCATTTCTTTAACAATTTTAGGTTTCCTTGGTGGTTTAGGGTTAGCCCAATCAGATATTTTTGTTTTCCCCGAGAAAGCTTTGGTGCAACGACCAACTGGGTGAGTTTTTCAGGAGGGATTAAAAAGGCCGAAATGAATTTTAAATTTAAATATTTATGGTCAGGGTTGACCATGTTCCTTTTGGTTATGATGGGCCAACCGGTTTTTGGTCAGGCGGAAGAACAATCTTCCAGTCAGGAAAAGGAACAAACCCCTTCAAACCCACCCGCCGACACACTAAAGGAAGAAGATTCTTTGCAATCCCGCCGGGTTTTGGGAAATGTTCCGGGTTTTAAAAGGTTTACCGTTACCTGGAAACCGGCTCCGGCAGTAGCCTCCAGAAATGGAAAATTTGAAATCCAACTCCATGGACGGGTTTACTGGGATTATGCCGTGATAAAAAATTCCGACCGGACAATAGACATAAATTCCTCAACATTTAGGGCCGCACGGATAGGTTTTTTCGGCAGGTATGGAAAAAAGTTTTTCTTCAGGATTGAATTGGATTTTGCTGAAAATACAACGGTCTACAAGGACCTCTATGTGGAATGGCGGGGTTGGGCAGATATCAAGTTTGGCTATCATAGATTTGCTAGTCCAATGGAACGAGCTTCAGGTTTAGCGGTATTGCCGTTTATGGAGAGGGCGGCTTTATACGCGGCCTTTAACCTTGGCCGCAAAGCCGGAATATCCTTGGCCAAAACCGATGAACTTGGGATGTTTGAAATTGGTTTTGGCAGGGGCTTGGGGGATGACTCAATAGTTTCTTCTCCCAGCAACACAATCGCCGCAAGAGTAAACCGCGCAATCCCCATTGAAGATGGATATGTTCACCTGGCGGGCAGCATTACGGCCCAGGAAATTCAAGAAAACAACGAAGAGTTCCTTTTTTCCGCACAGCCTTTTCAGCGCCAGGCCCCGGTATTAATCAACACAGGCGAGATTGCTAATAAAACAATTTTCTTTGGTTTGGAGGGTGGTGTGTTTAAAGGTCCTTTTAGCTTGGTGGGTGAAGTCGGTTTTCAAAAAACCACACTGACGAGCCCCTTACC
>JAZFRG010000099.1:0-6881 GCA_036445535.1 Sphingomonadales bacterium | reverse complement strand
GTCAATGCCGAGGACCATGGCTTAATCGCTGGCGTTGAAGAGGGCATGGCGTCCTCCAGCTATACCTCGGGCCCGTTGGCCGCCCGCGAAATTTGCCTGATTGATGCTGCCGAGAAAATGCGGGCTGCGATTCCGGTGGCGGCACTTGAAAAGAAGCCAAATTCTTCAAAAATGGCAGCACTGATTGAGGAAGCAAACTGTGGTTGAGAAATTTGCATTGTGGGTTTTCTCTCCAGGTTTTAAATAATTAACAGGATTTTCTGGAGTTGGAAGAATTTCTTGTTAAATTAATTAGATAGGTATTAGGGAAAAATGGAAACCAGAGCAGCCATAGCTTTTAAGGCCGGGGAGCCTTTAAAAATTGAGACCGTTACGCTGGATGGGCCGCGCCCCGGCGAGGTCCTGGTCGAGATCAAGGCGACCGGCGTTTGCCACACCGATGAGTTCACCAGATCCGGCGCTGACCCTGAGGGCCTGTTCCCGGCGATCCTGGGTCATGAGGGGGCAGGGGTTGTTCTTGAGATCGGCAAGGGTGTCACCAGCCTGAAACCTGGCGATCATGTGATCCCGCTTTATACCCCGGAATGCGGGGTTTGCTCGTTCTGCACGTCCGGCAAAACCAACCTGTGCCAGGCCATTCGCGAAACCCAAGGGAGGGGTCTGATGCCCGATGGCACCAGCCGGTTTTCGCTGAACGGTGAACCGATTTTCCATTACATGGGCTGTTCAACATTTTCGAACCACACGGTTTTGCCCGAAATTGCCTTGGCCAAAATCAGGAAAGATGCGCCCTTTGACAAGGTTTGCTACATCGGCTGCGGGGTCACCACCGGGATTGGCGCGGTGATCAATACTGCCAAGGTTGAGGCGGGCTCAACGGTGGCCGTTTTTGGCCTGGGCGGGATTGGCCTTAATGTTATCCAGGGGGCCCGGATGGTTGGTGCCCGCCAAATTATTGGCATTGATTTGAACCCTGGACGCGAAGCTATGGCCAGAAAATTTGGCATGACCGATTTCATCAACCCGAAAGATGTCGATAACGTTGTCGAGGCAATCACCGATTTATCGGGTGGCGGGGTGGATTATTCCTTTGAATGCATTGGCAATGTCGATGTCATGCGCCAAGCCCTTGAGTGCTGTCACAAGGGTTGGGGGGAGAGCACGATTATTGGCGTCGCTGGCGCTGGTCAGGAAATCTCCACCCGCCCGTTCCAGTTGGTGACCGGTCGGGTCTGGCGCGGGACCGCCTTTGGCGGGGCCAAAGGGCGCACCGACGTGCCAAAAATTGTTGACTGGTATATGGATGGCAAAATAAATATTGATGACCTCATTACCCACAAAATGCCGCTTGAAGATATCAACAAAGCGTTTGACTTAATGCATGCAGGGGAATCTATCAGAAGTGTGATAGAGTTTTAGGGAACCTAATGAAAATCAGATCTACACATAAATGTTTTGGCGGCACGGTGGCCTTTATTTCGCATTGGTCCCCTTCCACCCAGTGCGATATGAATTTTTCAATCTTTGTCCCCGGTGGCCGGGGCCCGTTTCCGGCTTTAACCTTTTTATCCGGGCTGACCTGCACGGACGAAAATTTCATGGTCAAATCCGGCGCCCAGCGCCTCGCCGCGGAAAAACGCTTTATCCTGATTAATCCTGATACCAGCCCCAGAGAGTGCGGCATCAAGCGCGAGGACGATGATTGGGATTTTGGCACTGGTGCAGGGTTTTATGTCAACTCCACCCGTATCCCCTGGAAGCGCCACTACAACATGTATGACTATGTCGTCAAAGACCTGCAGGCGATGCTCCATAAGAACTTCCCCGCCAAAAATGGTTGCCAGGGAATTTTTGGCCATTCAATGGGCGGCCACGGGGCCCTGACCATCGGCCTGAAACACCCGGAAATTTATAAATCTATTTCCGCCTTTTCACCAATCTCGGCGCCAATGGATAGCCCCTGGGGGCAAAAGGCTTTCACCTCTTATTTAGGAGAAGATCGCAGGGCCTGGCGGGAATATGACGCTTCCCGGGTCATTGCCGGAATTGAGAATGCCAAAAAATGCCCCGAAATTCTGGTCGATCAGGGGATGGCCGATGAATGGCTGGAAAAAGAATTAAAAGTTGAGACTCTTGAAGCCGGCGCAAAAAAATCCGGCTACCCCTTAAACCTGCGCTATCATGAGGGCTATGATCATGGATATTACTTTATCCAAAGCTTCATGTTTGATCATTTTGAACATCATGAGAAAATTCTGATGGAAAAATAGCTGGCTGAAAAACGGAACCCCTTACTTGCGGTGCCTTCGCTCCGCACTTCTTGAATCTTTCAGACGATATACCAGTCCCAGGAAACCGACCAACAGTAGGCCCACCCCGGTCATCAAATTCAAGACCCAGATAAAAATCATTTTGGTTGACGGCTCTTCAATGCTGATGAGCATGGTTAACCCAACGGTGGTTATGATAATGCCTAGGAAAAACACCCAGAAAAACCTGGTTTGCCGTTCACGGTTCCGAAGTATCTCCATCAGCCTGAAATCCTTTTGGGGTCGCATGTTTTTGCGAACTTCAGGCTCTTTTTCTGTTAATTTTTTCATACTAAACTCTATCGATGTTTTCTTTCCTAGAACCCCTCGTATTTGCTTTTGATGGGTCAAATGAAACCTTAAGGTCAGCCCTAAGGGAGCCAAGCTCGCTAAAATTAAAGCTATCATAATAGCCAAAGCTAAATCAAAGGTTAAGGTCAGGATTTGGGGCAGGAATAAAATGAATATGCCAAAGCCGGAAAATGCCAGGGCAATAATCCCCGACATTTTCCAATGTAATTTATGGGTCAAGGCAATGATGGCTTCCTTTTCCGCCGCGGTAACCTCATAGGTGGGTCCACTTTTTGCCCGGAAAAAATATATTTTCCCCTTTTTTTTAACAAACGCCCGGCGTGGAAAAAATGTTGCCATAAATCCTCAGCAAAAATAAAGTTTCTTGTCGCTTTCCTGTATCAGAAACCCTAGTTTATCAAAAAAAAGGACACTGCGAAATGGCTTTCCACAGATTTCCAAAAATGAAGGGACCACCGGCCTTTGTTCCGGCTCTTGGAATGCTTGGGGTTTCGCTTCTGGTGCTTTTTCTTTTTCCCGGAAATACCATATTTTTAGGATTAAACTTTCTGAATGTCGCTTTGATTTTATTCACTGTAATTCTGGGAAAACCTTACGTTCCACGGTTTGAACAAAATTTAATATTAGTCACCACGCTTTTAATTACGCTTGGTCTTTATGGAATTTTCAGGGGGTTTGGAAAAATTGAACCCTACTTTTTGCAAATTTTTGAATTCTTTCCAGCAACGGTATTTTTCTACGCTTTAAAGCTTTACCGCGCTCACTTTGCCTTTGGGAAGGCGATTGCCATGACCAAAGGTTTCATTTTGGAGGAGAAAATAGAATTTGCCGATACCGCCCGGACCAAATTTAAAAAATATCCGGGGGCCTTGGAGGCGGCGGCAAAAATTTACAAAACCGTAGCCGAAGAGGGCCTTTACGAAGCCCGGGAGGTTTTGCCAATCCACATCGTTGCGATGCAGAAATATGGCCAAATGGTCATTTTTAATGAGGCCCACGGGGCCCAGGGCGAGGGCGAATTCTTTTCCAAAAAGGCTAACGAACTTTCCAAAGCGCTTCTGAAAAAATCGAACATCCCGCCCACCGTTCATTAACAATATTTCAAAAAACCAAGAAAAATCGTTATCCTTGAAAAAAACGCCTTATTTTTGGCAGGATTATTATGTATTTTGTTCATCTACCGTTCAGGCCGAAAATGCTAGGCTTCGGTATAAAATTGTCATAAATACCTTGTAGGAGAGTTGAATGACCGTAAAACCTGCCTTTAACTGGAAACTAGCCGCCATCGCCGTGGGGCTTCCCCTCATTACCAGCGGGTGTTACGCCGCGGCCTATGACGGGTATTACTCTGATCCCTATTACTCTGCCGGATATGACAATTATACCTATTGTAATTCCTACACTGACGGCTATTACCCGGAAGGCTATGACCTTTATTATGATGATTACGGAAATACCTATTATTACGACGATTATGGCAATTATTATTATTATGATGAGGGTGGGAACTGCTATTATTACGATGTCAATGCCAACGACTATCGCTATTATTTCTACACCGGGAGAACCTACCACACGCATTATTCGCCCAACTATTTCTTCGGGCTTCATTATGGCTATTACCCGTTTTATCCCTCGGTTTATTTTGTAAATTATTACAATCACCACCGGCACACCTATGGCTACCGGAACTACCACTACGCGGGTGGTTACTGGGGTTATCATGGCCACAATTTCAAGAAAAAACGCTACGCCAACAGCCACCGCAACAAATGGCGCTCGGGCCATAATGCGGGCAGCGGTAGCCGCCAGGGTGATAGCGATCAAACGGGTAGTCGCAGGGGCCAGCGCGGGGACGGCGACCAGGATGTACGCCGGGGCATCAACCAGGGTCAGAATTTTTCCGGCGGAACCAATCAGGATAACAATGACGAAAACCGCCGCCGGCAGAATAGATCACAAGACCAGGCCCAGTCTGAAAACTCTGGCTCAACCAATAATTCCAGCCGCCAAAATCGTCGGCGCGGGGGGGGCCGTTCTGAAAGCCAGAACAACGCGGCCGGGAACCAGGCAGCCCCGGATCGGAGCAACCAGTCAAACTCTGCAGACCAGCCCAGACAACAGCAGCAGCGCTCTGAAAACAGTTCCAGCAATGACAGCTCCTCAAAAAGCCAGGCCTCCAGCAGTAGCAAGCCAAACAAAACTTCTAAAGCGTCATCCAGGAAAAGCACCGGGAAATCAGACAAATCAAGCCGTTCCAAGAAAAATAAGGGAAGCGGAAGAAAGAAGAAAAAATAACCAAGAAATTCACGCTTTTTCCGCAAAATTTCCTGTGCTAAGGTGCCTTCAGATTTAGCGGGGGACACCATCTTGAAGCTTCTAAAATTTACTATACTTTTTGCGCTGGTTGGTTTTGCAACCCCGGCCCTTTCCCAATCTTTTGGCGATATGACGGCAACCGAGCTGATCCGTTCCCTGCGTGCCAGGATTATTGATATCAAGGAAACCGAAAGCATCCTTTCGCAAAATACCACGGCGGCTTCGAACAACCGGGCAGAGGCCACAACCATGAGATCAAGTGATGCTTCGCTGGAAACCAGAAGCAACACCTATGACCGCGATGTCGCCAGCCATAACTCACAGGTTAATTCTTATAATGTTCAATGTCTGGGCAGCAAACTTCCCGAAGACCAATACACCGGGTGTTTAAGCCTAAAGCAGAACCTGGATTTGCAAAAATCCGGATTGGATGCCGAAGGCGACCGCCTGGAGGACGAACACGAGACCTATAACCGAAGGGTCCGCGACCTGAATTCCAGGGAGGCAACCCGGGCCGAGGCCGCGGCGCAACTTTTATCCAGGTATGAACGGCTTGACGGGGACATCCGCCAGATCCAGCTTAGGCTTTATGATATTGCGGTGTCCCGGGATCAAAACGGTTTTGCCGAGGAAATTCGCCAATGCACCAAACGCGACAGTTTGGATGCGGTCTACATTTGTATGTCAAACGCCTTTAGTGGTTAGTAAAACGCCTTTAACGGCTAGTTTAGGAAAAATCGTATGGAAATAACTGGAAAAGACGGAAGTTTTTCAGGCTACCTGGCTTTGCCGCCAGGTGGAACTGGGCCGGGTCTGGTTTTGGCTCAGGAGATTTTTGGCGTCAATCACGTTATGAAGGCTCTGGCCGACAAATATGCCGAAGAAGGCTACGTGGTTCTGGTTCCGGATCTGTTTTGGCGGATCAAGCCAAACATCGAATTGGGTTATTCCGAGGAAGATTGGCAAAAGGCCTTTGCCTGTTACCAAAAGTTTGAAGTGGATCCCGGCATTGAAGATATCCAAGCGGCCATTACCGCCCTTAAGGGGCACCAAGCCTGCACCGGATTAGTTGGGGTAGTCGGATTTTGTCTGGGCGGATTACTCAGTTATTTAAGCGCGGCGCGGACCGATTGCGATGCTGCTGTGTGCTATTATGGGGTTGGCATTGAGGGCCATCTTGAGGAGGCCGCCAACATCAAATGTCCGACCGTTTTACACTTCGCCGAAAAGGATGAGTTTGTTCCCCGGGAAGCTTTCGAAGCTATCAACAACCACCTTAAAGCCTTTGAAAACATTGATGTTTTTGACTATATCGGCGTTGACCATGCATTTGCACGCGAAGGCGAAGCACATTTTCACCGTCCCAGCGCACTTATTGCCCATACCAGGTCGCTAACCTGTCTTAAGTCGGTGATGGGCCCAGACTTCAATCTGGAAGAATTATGGGACGCGCATACCGCGGCTGAGTTCGCCGATCTGGATGCCGAGGCAACGATAAAAACCATGACCCGGGATTGCTATGTTAATCACATGCCAACCATGACCGGGGGGGTCGGGCAAAAAGAATTACACCGTTTTTATAAATACCATTTCATTCCAAATTTACCGGAAGATACCGCCCTGGTTCCAATTTCCCGAACGGTCGGGGCCGACCGGGTTGTCGATGAAATGATTTTCTCGTTTACCCACACCAAGGAAATTGACTGGATGCTGCCGGGCATACCGCCGACCGGCAAAAAAGTTGAGATCCCCCTGGTTGCGGTGGTGTGTTTTCGCGGCGACAAGCTTTATCATGAGCACATCTATTGGGACCAGGCTTCGGTGCTGGTGCAATTGGAACTTTTGGATGAAAAGAATTTACCAATTGCCGGGGCCCGGACCGCCAAAAAGGCCCTCGATGAAACCCTGCCCAGCAACGAAAAAATGGCCAATTGGGCCTCA
>JAZFRG010000098.1:0-2550 GCA_036445535.1 Sphingomonadales bacterium | reverse complement strand
ACCCTGAAGTGATCCTTCAGCCCGGAATCCAGCGATAGCGACCAAAGGATCAGCGGCGGTTCAAGCGACAGCGATGAAAAGCTATTAATGGTCAAGCCCATCTGATGGCCCCCCGGAGTTGCCGTCGTAACCACCCCAACGCCTGTGGCAAAGCACCCCAGGGCGTCCCTAAGTGCGCGTCTTTGTTCTTTGCTATCGATCAAGGCCATTTATTCCGTCAGGCTTCTGTAAACCGCGGTGACCATCCGTTCCGGGCTAATAAAGTTCCAGCTTAAATGATCGTGGTCCTCCGTGGGCTTGGCCGCCAAAACCTCTTCAAGTGAGGCACCCTCATCAATCAGCGCCTGGACCCGGTCTCTGATCGTGGTCAGCATTGTTAAATAATCAACGAGGTCGGCTTTGCCGCCGACCTGGCCGTGGCCGGGGATAATAATGGTGTCATCGTTGCTCATGGCAATCATGGTCGTTACGGCATGGATCATGCCGTTTACCCCGCCCCCGCTATTAACATCAATAAAGGGAAAGCGCGCCCTAAAGAAAATGTCGCCCATGTGGATGAGGTTTTGCGCTTCAAAATAAATAACGCTGTCGCCATCGGTGTGGGCGTTTTCAAAATGGATGGCTCTGGCTTCCTTGCCATTGATAAAGATTGAGGCCTGGTCGTTAAAGGTAATCACCGGGATCGCGGCCCCTGGCCTATCTCCAGCCACCAACCTGGCCCGAACATTGTCGTGGGCAATAATGAGCGTACCCATTTCACCGAAGTTTTCATTGCCGCCGGTGTGATCGCCGTGGTGGTGGGTGTTGATCAGAAAATGCACCTCACCGTCATTGATCTTGGCTATCGCCGCTAAAATGCTTTTGGTTAACGGTGCGTACTGGTCATCGATCAGGAAAACGCCTTCCTCCCCAGCTGACATGCCAATATTACCACCGCCGCCATAAATCACATAAAGGCCATCTCTCAACTCTTCGATCTTAATATCCGGCAGTTGCTGTTGGGCAGAGGCGGCCCCTATGCCTACCATCAAAGCCCCTACTGCGGCAAAAGCCACCATCGCTGTCCTGAATTTTTTCATTTTAATCTCCTCGCAAAAAACGTGTTTGACCTTAGTCTTAATTGCGAATGAGTTTCAAGAAAGGATTAAGGGAATTAAAAATCTCACTTCACCAGCGCTTCAAAATCTTCATCACTGATATTACTGCCGCAAACCAGCACCCCCACCCGTTTGCCTCTAAGGCGCTCATTTAAAGGGCCCATCAGCGCGGCAACAGGGGCCGCGGTCCCCGGTTCAACGACCAGCTTCATGTCCTCCTTTAAAAGCCGCATGGCTTCAATCATCTCAGCGTCTTCAAGGCGGACGATCTCTTCAAGGTTTCTCCGGCAAAGCGCAACCCCGTCCGGCATGGACATCGGCGCGCCCAAACTGTCGGCAATGGTATCGATGCTCTCTATGGTCTCAGGTTTCCCGGATTGAAGGCTTCGCCACATGGTATCTGCGCCAAACGGTTCCACGCCATAGATTTTGATGCCGGGCTGGAGGTGTTTGAAGGCGGTTGAAACCCCCGAACAAAGGCCGCCGCCGCCAATGGCAATAATCAGCGCCTCCAGATTTGGTGCGCTTTCCGCAAATTCCAGCCCGCAGGTGGCGGTGCCAAGGAAGGTATAGGGCCCCTCAAAGGGATGAACGAAGGTCCGCCCCTCTTCTTTTTGCAGGCGCTCGGCTTCTTCAAAGGCGACATGAAAGTCGGGCGCAAAAACAATTTCGCTGCCGTAAGATCTGGCTTTATCGATACGGTACTGGTTGGCCCCCTCTTTCATGACAATCTTTGCCGAAGTCCCGAGGATTTGTGCGGCATAAGCGACCGCGATCGAGTGGTTGCCGGCACTGACCGCGGTGACCCCCTTGGCAAGCTCAGCCTCCCCAAGATGCATCATCACGTTCAGGGCGCCCCGGGGCTTGAAGGTGCCGGTTATTTGTTCGAGTTCCAGTTTCAGGAAAATTTCGGTATCCGCGCCAAAAAGTTCGTCGGTTTTCGGGGTTTTCCAGCGCACCGTCGGGGTGGTGACCACAAGGTCGCCGAGGCGCTGTCGGGTTTCGCGAATTTCTTCCAATGTTGGAATATGAACCATAAAACTCCTTACTCGCTTGTTTTGACACGGGAAATTGCATCATGCCAGCCGGAAAGCAGGTTTTCCCGCTTGGCCTTGGTCAAATCCGGCTGAAAACGTCTATCAAGGTGCCAAAAATTGCTGATTTCCGATAAATCCTTATAAACCCCTGCTCCCAGGCCGGCCAGGAAGGCGGCCCCAAGCGCGGTGGTTTCCTGCACCTTTGGCCGCTCAATCCCGGTGTCCAAAATATCTGCCAAAAACTGCACAAACCAGTCGTTGGCGACCATGCCGCCGTCAACCCTGATCGGATCTGCCTTTTGCCCGCTGTCCTTCTCAAAGGCTTGCAGGAGATCAAAGGTCTGATAGGCCACCGATTCCAGGGCCGCCCGGGCCAGGTGTTCGGGACCGCTGTCTCTGGTTAAGCCAAAGATTGC
>JAZFRG010000097.1:0-4219 GCA_036445535.1 Sphingomonadales bacterium | reverse complement strand
AACGGGCGGCCTTTTTGGAGGAATTGATATCAAGGCAGCCAGCCAGCACCATCGGCTGGTTGGCAACCACACCAACTGTGGCGCCATCGATGCGGCCAAAACCGGTGATGATGTTGCCGGCGTGTTTGGCCTGAATTTCAAAAAAATCACCCTCATCAAGGACCTTTAAAATCACCTCGTGCATGTCATAGGGCTTGTTGGGGTTGGTGGGGACCAAAGTGTCGAGCGAAATTTCCTCGCGCTCAGGGTCATCGGCGGTTTTCCGGACCGGGGGCTTTTCCTTATTGCTTAGCGGCAGAAAATCAAAAAAGCGGCGGATTTCGCTTAAGGTCTCAACATCGTTCTTGAAGGCGCCATCAGCAACGGAAGATTTTGTGGTGTGGGTTGAGGCCCCGCCAAGCTCTTCTGCGGTGACCTCTTCCGAGGTTACTGTTTTAACAACCTCGGGCCCGGTGACAAACATGTAGGAGGTGTTTTCAACCATGAAAATAAAATCGGTCATCGCCGGGGAATACACCGCACCCCCTGCGCACGGGCCCATGATGACACTGATCTGCGGGATTACGCCGGAGGCCATAATATTGCGTTGAAACACGTCTGCGTATCCAGCAAGGGAAGCAACACCTTCCTGAATTCTGGCCCCGCCGCTGTCGTTCAGGCCGATCAGGGGCACACCGTTTTTAAGCGCCATATCCATGATCTTGCAAATCTTCTCGGCATGGGTGGCCGACAACGAGCCGCCAAAAACGGTAAAATCCTGCGAATAAACATAAACCGGGCGGCCATTAATCTCACCGTGGCCGGTGACAACACCATCGCCCGGAACTTTCTGGTTTTCCATATTGAAATCGGTACAGCGGTGCTCGACAAACATATCAAACTCTTCAAACGAGCCTTCATCGACAAGCAGACTTATGCGCTCTCTGGCTGTCAGCTTGCCGCGTTTGTGTTGAGCATCAATGCGTTTTTGGCCACCCCCTAATCTGGCCTTGGTGCGCTTGCCTTCAAGTTTTTCAAGAATGTCTTTCATGGATCCCCTGCTTAAACCTCACTGATATCGGTATAGCCTCAAAATTAAGGGAAGGCCAGTGGTGAGCTAGCGCAGCGCCTTGAAAAAAGTATCAATTGCCAGCCACATTTTTTTCTTTTCCTCGCGGACTTTTTTGGCCTCCGCGTCCTGGCCCCAGCGCCCGATCTGATAATCCTCGTCGACATGGGCGTCGCTCCAAATTTCAGGAGCTTTACGAAACCCTTTTTCCAGGGCAAGGGCCAAAACCAACGAGCCGACCAAAGTCGTCGCATTGTGAAGTGCCGTTAGGGCAAATGGGTCATGGCCCTCGACATTCTCTTTGAGCGTTTTTAAGGCCCGGGAATCCTGTTCTTTGGTGCCAATTCCTGTGGTTGCTTCAAGCTTGATCTTATAGACGTTCAAAAGCCATTCCAGGTAAGGGTCCCAGGCCTTTGCCTCAAATGCTATCAATTCATCGGGGCCATCGGCGCGGTAGCACAGCTGGTCAAAGCGCGCAAACCCCATAACCTCCATAACAACGTGATCTTTTTTTAGGATTGTCCGGTCAATCGCGGTATTGGCCAACCGGTTTAGCGGCATTGAACTGGGATCAACCTTATCCCCTTGCGCGCGCCATTCCTTTGCCAACAGATCGCCTAAGGCCTTGATCGGCACTTCCAGAATTTCCTTGGCGGGGGTTTTAACGGATTTTCCATCCAGGGTAATAGCGAACCCTTTTTCGCCATCACTGACGCTGACTTTTTTATAAAATCGTTTCAAGGGAAAGCCTTATTTGTCTTTTTTAGGCGTGGGTTTTTTGGTTGCCTTGGCGTATTTATGACGCTCATGCCGGGCCACTTTCCGAGCCCGGTGATGGGCCTTGACCGATTTTGCGGTGGTGTCAGAATAAACACTGTAGGTCACGGTTCCGGTTTTTTCCCGAAGGTGCATGGGCCTAACTTCACCCCGACCTAGGATTTTGTTGCCTACCCTCGGATTTAAATAGGCGAACAGACTGGAAAATGCCCCGATCATGGAAATCAAAAGAATTCCAATGAAATAAACATTTACCTGATGGGAGGAAATTTCACGGTACGGCCGGTTGATATACAACTCGTCTTCATAAATATAACCCATGATTGCGCCAATGATAAAAATAGCCGCTAGGAACAGGAAAACCAGCGGTTTACCCGGGCCTTCTTCTTTTTGAGGTGCTTTTACCATCGCTGTCTGATCATCCTTTTAGGGTCGGGACCGGTCCAGACCCTAGCCGCCCTAACCTTAAGGCATGATGAACCAGTTCGTCCATCCCCGTCAGTATAGCATTAGCACCTGTTTTGATCAAAAGTTTGGGATCATGATAGCCCCAGCTGACCCCCAAAGTTTTAACCCCGGCGGATTTGCCCATTTCAATATCGAAGGTGGTGTCGCCAACGAAAAGGGTATTTTCCGGCTCTACTCCGGTTTCATTCATCGCCGTAAAAAGCATCGAAGGGTTTGGCTTTCCCGGGTGATGGTCGGCGGTCTGAAGGGTAACAAAAAAATCTGATATGCCATGCCCGGCCAGCGTTTTTTCCAAACCCTTCTGGCCCTTGCCGGTGGCCACGCCCATCAAAACGTTCTCACCCTTTAGCACCTCAAGTGTTTTCCGAACGCCCGGATACAGGGGTTCAAAAACCTGGTTATTAAGTCGAAGCGTGGAAAAGGCCTTGCGATACTCCGCTTCAAGGGCTGGGGCTAAATCATGGTGACCCTCGGGCAAAAGAATAAGCGCCGCATCATGCAGGGATAACCCGACGATTTTTTTAACAATCTCATTTCCGGGAAAGGGCAGCCCAATGTCCTTAAAAGCGCTTGCCATTGATTGGCCGATGGCTGCTTGGCTATCAACCAGCGTACCATCGCAGTCAAACACCACCAGTTTAAGGTCGCTCACCAAGGGAACCCCTCAAAGGGGTCTTTAACCTCGTTCGGGAAAAAACCCAGATATTTAAAGCTTTCCATCATGTGGGGTGGCAAAGCGGCAGTGATCTCACGGGTCCCGCCTCCGGGGTGGGGAAAGGACAGGGCCGCACTGTGGAGGTGAAGCTTTTGGGATAAATCGCCAAAACGGCTGTCCTCTCCACCGTATTTACCGTCCCCCAATATCGGGTGGCCAATATGCGCCAGATGAACGCGAATTTGATGGGTCCTTCCGGTAACTGGCGACAGGGCCAGCCACGACACTTCATCGCCGGCAAAATCCATAACCTTAAAAAGCGTGACCGCTGGTTTGCCGGTCTTAGATACCACCATTATTTCTTTTTGCCCGCCCAGGGATTTCGAAACTGGAGCGGAAATTTTACCCTCCAGGGGCTTTGGTACACCTTTCACAAGCGCCCAATAAACCTTGCGGCAGGTTTTATCCTTGAACGCTCCGGTTAAAGCCCTGGCTGCGGGGGCATTCCTGGCCACCACCAAAACACCAGAGGTATCTTTATCCAGCCGGTGAACAAGTCTGGGGGGCCGCTCATCTTTCCGGCCCTGCAACGCTGGTAAAAGCCTATCAACATGCTTAGTCGTGCCGCTACCCCCCTGAACCGCCAGCCCAGGCGGTTTGTTCAAAGCAATGACATCGCTGTCTTGAAAAAGCACCATCTCCCTGATTTCTTGGCGCTCTTCGGGGTTTAAAGGCCTTGGCCCTTTTGGCTTTGCCTTGGCCGCCTCCAGGGGTGGAATTCGAATTTCATCACCGGTGCCAACCCGGTCATTGCCCTTGGCCCGTTTGCCGTTGACCCTGACCTGGCCAGTCCGAAGCAGTTTGGAAAGTCGCCCAAAGGGAAGTTCGGGGAAATTGGCCTTGAACCAACGATCAAGACGGATGCCGCTTTCATCCGGGGTTACGGTTTTTACCTGAACCCTGCTCATGCCATAACCCGACCGAGATAAATCCCCGCGAAAAGTCCGCCAACTGCCAACAACACGGACGCTGCAACATAAAACGCGGCCTGACCCATCTCATTCCGCTCAATCAACAACACGGTTTCCATGGAAAAGGCCGAAAATGTGGTAAAGCCACCCAAAAGACCGACCGTCAGGAAAGCCTGTATTTCCTGGCTTAGGGAAAATTTCCTGGCAAACAGGGTGATCATCAAGCCCATCAGGAAACTGCCCAGAATATTGACGCTCATGGTGCCATAGGGAAAATTATGCCCGGCAATAAGCGCTACC
>JAZFRG010000096.1:0-3073 GCA_036445535.1 Sphingomonadales bacterium | reverse complement strand
GAGTGGCTGGCAAAAAAGCTGGCAGGCGAATTTAACGGCGAAGTTTTGGCGGTACTTTATTACGGGTCGTGCCTGCGAACCGGCAAGGTCGAAGGCCTGATCCTGGATTTTTACCTGATTGTTGGCAACTACCGGAAGGCTTATGCCTCTGGCGGCCTGTCCCTGGCCAACCGGGTATTGCCGCCCAATGTTTTTTACCGTGAGGCAAAACATGGCCGGGTGACACTGCGTGCCAAGGTTGCCGTCCTTAGCCTTGAAGACTTTTTGTACAGAACCTCGGAAGCCTGCCTCAATGTTTCGGTGTGGGCCCGGTTTAGCCAACCCTCACGGCTGATATTCTGCCGCGATAAAAAAACCAGGGCCGCCATCCTCGATGGGGTTTCGGGTGCCCACCTGACTATGCTGTCCGCCGCCATGCCGCTTCTTGGGGCGGTAAAAACGCCTAAGGAAATATGGCCATTTGCCTTGGGTTTGACCTATGGTGCCGAACTCAGGTCGGAAAAAAAAGGCAAGGGCCTGGAACTCTATACAGTTAATAAAACCTACTTTGATGCGGTTACACCCCTGGTCCTAAAGGCCCTTGGCGGGCATCCCCAGGCAAGCGCCCGGGCGACCAGATGGCGCTGGAGCAAACGCCGTTTGAATGGCAAGGTCGTCAGCCTGATGCGCCTTATCAAGGCAACATTTACCTTTAGTGGGGGAATAGATTATCTGGTCTGGAAAATTGGCCGGTCGTCAGGAATCACCGTAACCCTCAAGCCATGGCAGCGGCGACATCCTTTGATTGCTGGGGTTTTTCTTTTTCTTCAACTTCGCCTGAAGGGTGCTTTCCGCTAAGCGGCACTTTGAGCTTCTTGGCAACCGCAATAAATTTTTCAATGACAGTATCAATTTGCTCTGGGGTGTGGCTGGAGCAAACGCTGCAACGTAACAGGAAAAGACCCTGGGGCGCCGCCGGTGGAACCGCCATGTTGACATAAACCCCGGCGCGCAAAAGCCCCGACCAGAACCGCACCGTTTGTTCAGTATCGGGCAGGGCAACCGCGGTTATCGGGCTTTCAGCGGTTTTGGTGCCAAGCCCGAACCCAGCTTCCTTGAGGCCGCGGTGGAGATGATGGGCATTGGCCCAAAGCTTTTCGCGGAGGTCATCGGCGCCTTTGATGGTTTCAATGGCTGACTTGGCCGAGGCAACCACCGAAGGCGGCAGCGAGGCGGTAAAGACATACGACCTGGAAACCAGCCTCAGGACCTCAAATTTAGGGTGGTTAGAGACCACAAAACCACCAACTGTGCCGACCGATTTTGAAAACGTGCCAACCAGAAAATCAACCTCATCCTCAAGCCCCAATTCCTGGGCAACACCGCGGCCGGTTTTGCCGCAAAAGCCCATCGAGTGGGCTTCGTCCAGCATCAATGTGGCTTTGTACTTCTTTTTTAATGCGATGATTTCTTTCAGGGGTGCGACATCACCCAGCATACTGTAAATGCCTTCGGCAACAATCAGGATGCCGGCATCGGGGGGCAAATCCTTGAGGCGGCGTTCCAGGTGTTCCGGATCGTTGTGCTTGAAGCGCATAATCGTCGCCCGCCCCTGGGCACAGCCATCGTAAATACTGGCATGGACATCCGCGTCTATGACAATAAAATCCTTGCGCCCGGGCAAAGTGGCGAGGATACCAAGGTTGGCCAAATACCCGGTCGAATAGACCATAGCAAATTTGGTGCCGTAAAAATCTTTCAGGGTTTCTTCAAGTTCGATATGCCCGGAATAGGTACCGTTGAGAACGCGGGACCCGGTGGTGCCGGTGCCAAATTTTTCAATTGCCTTTATCGCCGCGGCCTTGGCATCGGGGTCCAGCGTCATGCCCATATAATTATTAGTGCCACACAGGATAGTCTCGCGTCCTTCAATGACGGCCACGGTCTGGGAGATTATCTTGTCCATCCTGACGGAAAATGGATCATCAGCCTCGGGCGGCAGCGCATCATGCTGATCTATAATAGTTTGAAATTTTTCAAAAAGATCTCTACGCATCTCTTTCGCCTATTTTTATTAGCTGAACGCTCCCCGAAACAAGGGTATCCCGAACAGCCAATCGGTTCAAGGGAGACATTGTCAGGGTCGAAATATACATTTGATAATTCCCCGGCACAACTTACCGTCACCCAACTTGAACCATCTTAAGCGATCCAGACAGGTGCGTCCCTAATCAAAATTTTTCCCAGGCCGACCTAGTTACACTATTGTACCCCCTTTGAAAACTCAAAAACGCAAAAATATAGGTATCCTTCCTGGCTGGGAAGGCGCTAAAACCCTTGTTTTTCATGTTTTTTGCAGTACTTTTCAGGCCCTATGAAAGGTGGCCTTTGGTCTGATACCAGTCAATTGTTTCGTTCAGGCCTTCCTTTAGGCCAATTTTTGGCTTCCAGCCTGGCAAAGCGGCGTGGCTGGCCTGGTTTGAAACCCAGTTGGGGTAGGCCATTTCCCGAACCTTCCAGCGGGCAAATATTGGTGCTTTACCGACTATGGCGGCGCCAATTTCATTGAAAAAAGCAGCGGTGTGTAAAAGTACCCCCGGAATAACCACCGGTTTAACCGCCCGCCTGAGTTTATGCCCGACGATGGCAGCTACATCCTTAATGGTATACCCTCCAGGGTGACGATCATCGGGTTCCAGGGTTTTGTTGTCGCTCGTCTTGGTACCGATCGCCGCCAATACCGCCGCCGCCAGGTCGCGGCCATGGATCAGCGAAAATGAATTGTCAATGCTTCCCGCCACCGGGGCAAACCCCCGCTTCATGACCCGAAACAATTTTAAAATTTCCAGGTCGCCGGGCCCATAAACCGCTGGCGGTCTGATAATCGTCCAGGGAAAATCATCGCCCCGGCTTTTCAAAATTTGCTCGGCATTGTGTTTGCTCATTGCATAGGGGGAAATGTCAGGGTGGCGCGCGGTCAGTGAGGAAATAAACATCACCTGGGTTGTGCCATAACCGCCGCGCCGGGCCTGAAGCATATCCAGTAGGTGGGTCAGGCTCTGGGTGTTGATTTCATGAAATTGGGCGTGGCGCT
>JAZFRG010000095.1:0-8358 GCA_036445535.1 Sphingomonadales bacterium | reverse complement strand
GTTTGGGTACATAAATATTAATTTTGATGCGAACCCGCTTTTTTATGAAATTAAGTCCAATCTTAAAATGGCTTCCGGAGAAACCCATATCCTGGAGGCTGATGGCACCTGGATGTTTTCGCGCGCTACGAATGAAGATTTTGTTGGGCACCTAGGGCAAGAAGTTAGCTTTAAAAACCATTTCCCGGAAATATGGAATCAGGTTCAAGGCAGGGATAAGGGGGTTTTAAATCTGCAGGGGGAAATTGTTGTTTTTGATAAAATTTTAATAACCCCGATTTTGGAGGGTCAGGATTTTAATAAACCGGCATTAAGCATTTCAACTATGAACCAACGGTTCCAGGACAATTTCTATTTGGTATCAAAAATAACGGTGCCTTCTTATGCGACCCTCTTTAGAATATCACCGGAGCAGACTTTCCTGATTTGGGGTGGGTACATTGTTTTCACCCTTTTACTTTCTTTCTGGATTGCCTATTTGATCGCCACAAAAACCGCCCTGCAGGAAAGAGCCCGCTATTCTTTGAAAATGGAAGCCGTGGGTGAATTAACCAGTGGGGTAGCCCACGATTTTAATAACCTGCTGACCGCCGTTATCGGGAATTTGGGACTGCTTGAGCGGGAAAACCAAAGCAAAACTGCCCAGACCCTGATTAGCAATGCCTGTGATGCAGCCTGGCGCGGGGCCGAACTGACCAAACGCTTACTAGCCTTTTCCCGGAAACAAAACCTGGAACCCAGGGAACTTGATCTGGCAGCGCTGGTTAAAGAGACCGAGCGTTTGGTGAAAACAACCCTGGGCGAAGGTTTAAAACTGGTATTTACCCTACCTGATGAGGAAATGATGGTCAGGCTTGACCCGCTGGAATTTCAGAATGTTGTACTTAATTTGGCCATCAACGCCCGCGATGCCATGACCACCGGCGATCACCTTTCAATCAAGGTTTATCGGGAGGTGTTTAACAGGGAAACGGCCAAGATTGTAGAGGTTGCGCCGGGAGCTTATATCGTAACCGAGATTACCGATACCGGTGAGGGCATGTCCCCGGAAGTTCAAAAGCAAGCCATAGACCCGTTTTTTACCACCAAGCCAATTGGTGAGGGATCGGGTCTTGGCCTTAGCATGGCTTACGGCTTTGCCAAGCAATCAGGCGGTCAGCTGAAAATTATCAGTGAGAAGGGCGAAGGTACGACGCTTTTGATCCTAATCCCTGAAATTGAGTAACCCTAATCCTTGGTCCAGCGGTTTAGCCAGAAGATCACTTCGCGGTGCCACTGAATGGAATTGTTGGGCTTTAGAACCCAATGATTTTCATCGGGAAACATCAGAAATTTACTTTCCACGCCCTTGGCCTGGGCCGCCGTGAACGCCGCAATGCCATGGGTTACCGGCACCCTGAAATCTTTTTCGCCGTGGATCACCAACATCGGGGTTTGCCAGTTATCAACCATCGTCGCCGGGTTAAATTTTTCGTGGGAGGCCATGTCCTGATAATAGCGCTGGCCGCCAAAACCTTCATCCAGATAGCCAATAAAATCGCTGGTGAAGTATTTCATCCGGTTATCAAACATACCATCGTGGTTGACGAGGCATTTAAAGCCATCAGGCCAAACCCCCGCGATCAGGTTAACCATGTAGCCACCAAAAGACCCGCCCAAGGCACAGGCCCGCTGGCCGTCCAGCCACGGGTATTTTTGAAGCGCGGCGGTCATGCCCAATTTTACATCCTCAATAGGGGCCCCGCCGCGATCATTATTAATGGAATCTGTGAACGCCTGGCCATACCCGGTAGAGCCATGAAAATCGATGAAAACTACCCCGTAACCGGCGCCGGCATAAACTTGCGGGTTCCAGCGGTAATGAAAGGAATTGCCCATTGAGCCCGCTGGCCCACCGTGGATTATCATGGCCATCGGGTAACTGTTGGTCTCCACAAAATCTGCCGGAAAAACAACATAGCCATAAACCGTATCGCCCCGCGCCCCGATAAATGAAAACTTCTCATATTCACCTACTTTAAGACCCCCAAGGCGGTCCTTGTTAATCTGGGTCAGGCGAAAAGTTTGCGCCCCCTTTTGCAAAAATAAATCTGCCGGGGATTTTAAATTCGCCCGGGTAAAAAGCGTTCCCCTGAAGGTTGAGGCAACATTGCTGATCGAGCCGCCACCGGCCACCAGGGTTGGCTCCTCGCCGCTTAGCGGAACCTGCCACAATACCCGCTCACCCAGGTGGTCCGAAGTGGCAAGGATCGAGGTTGAATCATAGGAAAAAACCATTGACCCAGGGTACCGGTCCCAGTTCGCAGCTAAAACCCTTACCTCCCCGGTTTGCAAATCTCTAAGCTTGATTTTATTACCCTCAGACCAGGCTTTTGGGTCGGCGGTGGAAAACCATGCCAGATACCTGCCATCGGCGGATAAAATTGGATGTGCATCAACCCCCAGATTGCCAGCGGTTAAATTCTCGGGTGCCCCCAGGCCATCCGTACGAGCGATGAAAATGTCGGTGTTGATCGACCAGGGCTCATCAGGCCCGCGTTCCTGGGTTGAAAAATAAACCCGGGTGCCATCGGGCGAAACTTCAAAGGTCTCGGTCCCCTCCAGGGCATAATTTGGCACCGAGCCCTTAATATCACCCATCAGGGATTGGACCTCATCAGGGTTAACTGGTCGGCCTTTTTTCCCCAGCGAAATGGCAAACAACCGAGGCATCCTGCCATCCCGCCAGGTGTCCCAAACCCGGACCATTAATTCATTAAAAACCAGGCCGGTTTCGGGATCATCATCAATAATGTGGAAGCGGGTAGCGGTGCATTGAAAATCCCTACACCGGGGATACACAAGGGCACTGAAAACCAGGGTGCGGCCATCCTTTGAGATTTCAAACAGATCAACGTCCACCGGGTAATCGGTCAGCTGGCGGGCTTCGCCGCCGCCCACTTCGATCATCCAGACTTGTGAATTACCACCCCGGTTTGACAAGAAATAAATCGCTTTGCTGTTGGTCCCCCAGCGCGGTGAAGAATCGTTTTCTTCATTGGTCGTAAGGCGCATCGGCCCCCTTGAGACCGCAGCCAGATCCAAAAGCCAAATATCGGTTCTGCCCTTGTCGGCTTCCAGATCCGTTTCCCGAATAGTGAACGCCGCATAGCGGCCATCGGGGGAAACCTGGACGTCGAAAAGCCGGTTAAACTGTACCAGGTCGGTAGCACTAAAAGGCTTTGTTTCCTGGGCTTGCAGGGTGACGGGGATACCAAGCAGGGCAATTAAAATCAGGGCCTTTAAAAGCTTCATTATTATACCTTTTGAGATTTTTATCAGGATTTCTTTTTCATTTTAAGGATTTCTTCAGCGGCCACTTTTTTAACGATGTCAGCCATATGCTGGTCCAGATAATCCTTTAGCATTTCTTTTAGCATCGAGCGCACCAAATCCTCCATCGCGGCATCAATTTCCGGTGAGGGTTCAATACCAATTTCCTTGGCCTCTTCCAGAACTTCGCGTTTAACCTCAGCTGCCAATTCAGGCGGAAGCTCGGGGGTTTCGGGTTCGGGCTCAATTTCGGGTTCTGGCTTTATCTCGGATTCTGGCTTTATTTCGGTTTGTTCAGGGGGCGCAACCTCGGTTAAAACCAGGACCTCTTCGGTCTCGGGTTTATCCTCTTTGAGGTCTTTTTCCTCTTTAAGTTTCGGCATTTTTTTCGGGGCGGCGGGTTTGGCTTCTACTTCCGGTTTGGAAACCTTTTTAACCTTTGCTGCCTTGGCAGAAGGTTTTTTAGGGGGCGCAGCCGTTTTCGGCTCCTGGGGCGGAATTTCAATATCATCCTCGGCAATGATTTCCCTGATCGAGGCCAGGATGTCCTCAACGTTGTTTTCATCTTGTGATTTTAGTTTGCTCATGGTGGCTAAGCTTTAGCGCAAAAAGTTAAGGCCCGCAAAGGTTTTGCGGGCCCAAACGAAAATCTCTAATTGAAAGCAGCGCTAATTGTAATCCTTGGTACCCCAGCCCCAGAACTTGAAGCGCACGTTCTTGTAGTTTTCTTCCGGGTCATAAAGTTCAACCGGTAAATCAAGCGCCGAGGCATTAAGTTGGCCCAAAGCCTGCAAAAGAAAAAAGCCGGCAACGTATTCATCGCGCTCGGCCGTGACCAGATTAACCCTTGAGTTTAACAGCGCCTGCTCTGCGTTTAAAACATCCAAAATAGTTCTGGCACCAACCGATTCTTCTTGACGGGTTCCCTCTAAAGCAATGCTGTTGGCATCCACCGCTGACTGGTTTGAGGTGATCGAGGAAAGCCGGGCCTGGTAGGTCATAAAAGCCGCCTCGGTCTGGGCGCGAACTGCATTTTGGGCTGAGGTCAGCTCAAGCATGCGTTGGCTTCGGACCTGTTTGTTGGCGCGAATGGTAGAATATTGCCGCCCGCCCTGAAAGAACGGGATAGTGATATTAACACCGGCGGTTTTTGTTTCTGCGGAAATGCTAGATACGCCACCCCCAAAGGTCTGGGAGCCGGTAAAGCGCGAGGTGGTCAGGAAGCCGTTTGCGGTGGGAAGCAAAACTCCTTTTGAGGAACTAACCGCGTGACCCGCGGCCTCTTCAACATACATCGCGAAATGAATTTGTGGGTTTTGCCCTAAGGCGACCCCCCAGGCCTCTTCCAGGCCGCCTGGCAAAGGCGGCAAATCAGGTGCTGGCGCTAATGTTCCCGGGAACTGGCCGATGACCTGGCGATAGATCGCCCGGGAAGTTGAAAGATTAGCTTGTGAAGTCAAACGTTGCGCCACAGCACCGGCTAGCGAGGCCTCAGACTGGGCCACATCGGTCCGGGTAATTTCGCCGACCGTGAAACGCGCATCTGAGGCTTCCTTTTGGCGAGCAAGAACCTGGACATTGTTCACGTTAAGTTCATAAATTGCGCCATCACGAAGCACATCCATGTAACCGGTAGCGGCTTGCAAAAATACTGTTTGCTCGGTATTTAACAATTGCGCCCGGCCCGCCATTACCAGCGATTTGGCCTGCTTTCGGTTAAAAATTCTTGTAAACCCCGCAAAAAGGGGCTGGTCAATACGCAATTGTAGGAACCGGTTAAATAATTTTTGAGGGGGATTTAGGGGAGACTCAATAATAAGTCGGTTACTGCGGTCGTAAGACACAAAGCCGTTGAGCGATGGCATAACCGCTAAGTTAGCCTGGGATACCTGCTCATCGGTGGCTCTAAGAGCCGCCCGCTGGGCCCGCAGGTCCGGATTGTTTACATACGCCATCGAAAGCGCTTCTTGCAGCGTCTCGGCGCTGACCGGGCTTGCCAAAAAGGCGATGCTTAATGCAACCGCGCTAATACCAAATTTCAGGGACTTTATTATATTCATTATTTCCTCGCTCTTCTGTCCTTTTTATATATATAATCCGACATATATCATTCTTATATATGTTATACGCTGGAAAGTTTCAAATCCTTTTTTAAATTTTCCTAAAAACCATTAAAATTTAAACGATTTCTTTTTTTCAAAACCAGGAAGCAACTGGGCCTGGGCATCAAAAATATCCTTACCCTCCAACTTGTTGCCGGTCTTGGTGATTACATGTCCCCGGCCTATTCCGTTTCCAAGTTTTACCATCACCAGGCGGCCACCCTCGGCCAATTGGCTGGTCAGGCCTTTGGGAATTTCTTCAACCCCACCAGCAATTATAATTACATTAAACGGTCCTTGCTTAAGACAACCTTCGCATAAAGTGCGCTCAATCACGGCGGCATTTTCAATTTCAAGGTTGGCGAGATTTTGGGTTGCCTGTTCGACCAGCTCTGGATCCTGCTCGGTAGCGACGACCACATTGGCTAAACGCGACAGGATAGCCGCCGAATACCCGGTTGCACATCCAACATCCAGAACGACGTCCTCGGCCTCAATTTTTGCAATACTTACTAGGCGCGCCATAACCATCGGTTCCAGAATAAAGCGCCCGGGGGCGACCTCCAGTTCACCGTCAACATAGGCCACCTCTTTTAGGGCCTTGGGCACAAAGACTTCACGGGGGATAGTACGAAATGCCTCAAGAACCTGGGGGTCATTAACCTTGTTGGGCATAATCTGCCCCGAAATCATCGATTGGAGTGGTTGCTGCAACCTCTTTCTCCCAAAAAATTACTTAATAGTTTTTATTCTTTTGGTCCCGCTTCTTAAACAGCCAGAACCGCCAAAAGGCAAGATTTTATAGACGAAACCGCTTTTCATTGCGACGAAATTCTAAAAATCATTTACCTCATGCGTTTTCCAATCTAACTAAAAAAGAAGCAAGAACTGTGCCAAGATTTCTTGTTCGTTTTTTGCCTTATAAATCAAAAAGTTAACTGAATTCATTCTAAATATTGAAAATAAACCTGCCCGGTTTCGGGCATTAGGTGTACGTTTTCGCACAACAAGAATTGTAAAACCCTGTATTTTTGGACGGTTTTAGGGTCAAATGAGCCTTAACCACCATTTTGTGGTAAAAGTATTAAAATTAACGGTTATTAAACAGAATTAAGGCAAAACATTTTTTGTTCCATTTGGGGTGCTAAATTGGGTGGGGGTTTTTTTAATAATTTTTCTGAAAGGAATGGCTTTTGTCAAAAGTATTATTAGTTGATGATGATGAAGGCATCCGCCTTATTGGGCAACGAGCCCTTGAGGGTATTGGGCTGGAAGTTTACCTGGCCGCGAATGCCAAAGAGGGTCTGGACCTTTTTTCAAAAAATAAAGTTTCCCTGGTCATAACTGACCTTAAGGTTCCCGGGCAGACTGGTTTGAGCCTGGTTTTGGATATCCGAAAAATTAATCCTGACCAACCCATCCTGGTCATTTCCGGCGGGGACCTGGAGGCGGAATGGTTTTTAAGGGCGGCCCGCGAGGCTGGAGGGGTCAGGGCTCTTAGCAAGCCTTTCGAGATTGAAGCTTTGATTAAAGAGGTCAGTTCCTTGCTGGATGGAAATTGATCGTTTTTTTTCCATTCTTAGCAATTGCGCACCTTAGCACCCTTTGCTATATCAGCCCGGCTCATTTACTTTAAGACGCAGTGGGTACCTTTAGGCGCGGTGGCGGAGTGGCTACGCAGAGGACTGCAAATCCTTGTACACCGGTTCAAATCCGGTCCGCGCCTCCATTCTTTTCCTCCCCGATTGCTAAGACGATTTTCCCCACAGGGGTGGGTAGCGTTAACGTATTCAAGCGGGTGTGTTGAAATTTCTAACGGTCTTTCAGTTTTTCTTCGGCCCTCAAGCGCTTAAAAATCTCGCTCCGGTTGACATAATAAACCGCACCCAGGGAAAACAAGATCGTTGCGACAATCAAAAAACCCGCAATGATTCGGTAAATTACTTCCTGCGCCTGAACAGCCTCCAGTTCGTGGCGGGTTCGTTCATCGACGAGTTTTATGAAATCACGGATGGGACCCATGATTTTAGCTTTGGCCTCATGGTACCTGACACCATAAAGAAGCCCGCGGGCTAACTCGGGGTTCGGTTCGCCCTTGACAGTTAAAATCCCAAGTTCATCCGCGAACAACCCTTTCATGGCGGCAAACGCCACCTTTTCAAGGCTGGTGAGATCATCTGAGTTTAGCTTCGCCTCTTCCAACTTTGCAAGCTCGTCATCCGTCATTCCGGTCTGCTTCATCAGATCAATAAGTGCCGCTGGGGGCTCTGAAGATTTGAGCCGTTCTCCGCTCGCAATGACAAAATCCCAATAGATATTGTCGTAGTCTCGGGGACGTGGCTGGGTGCCATCGCGGATCGCCAGAATATCGAAAAAGTATTGCTCAAAAATCGGATCGCCAGTCTCTACATAGGACCGAGCCATGCGGGTCAAATCGTCAGAGCTTTGACGGAGTTGATCAGCCAGCTTGTTGGATTGAAATTGGTTCAATTGGGCGGCGACAACACGTTCCTCAGTGGACGCAACCAAACCAAACGTAAGGAGGGCCGCGCTGAGCAACACTAAGATCACCGAGAAGAAGAAGATGCATTGATTTTTGAAAGTCAGTTTTACCCCCATCGTTTTAGGGATCAAGGCTTTGATTGAAATGTTATTTCGTTTTTTCAATGGCAGGTTTCTATTCTCTCAAAAAATCATTGAGGTATTAACAAAATTATTGAAATAATTCTTTGTAAAAAATAGGACATTTTGTTATCAATATTTATATTAATTGTAAATAAATTACAAAACATACTTTAATTGATTACAAAAACGTCCATCTTATTGAAAATAGGCCCACCATGGGGCCCCTGGACATTCACTAGAGCGAAATTCTCCCAGGGGCGGGTAGCGTTAGCGTATTCAACCGCCCGTACCATTGTCTGTTTATTTGAAAAATAGGGGC
>JAZFRG010000094.1:0-3280 GCA_036445535.1 Sphingomonadales bacterium | reverse complement strand
ATTTAAGCCTCTTCCCCCTATAGTCCATAGCGCTAGTGTGGCATTTCTGCACCAGCTTTTTACTTCGTTTTGCTTGTCTTTACTTTAAATAACAAGGTTTTTTATTTTAAGTATTTAAATAAAGAGTCCAATTCCAAAACCTGTACAGCATGATTGTGTTAAATTCATTTTCTATCTCGACATATAAATACAGCTTATGGTAAAAGGGCTTACTTAAATAGTTAGACACCATGGGAGCAAAAGATGTCTAAAAAACTAACTAATGCCAGTTCTGGCATTAAGATAGCTGATATAGGATATGATGTCCTGCCTGGCAAAAGTACGCCAGCAGTCATCAATAACATAGGTGATTATGGAGCCATTCCTTGGCTCTTAATCCTTGTGTTTTAATCCAAATTAAATGAAAATGGGGCCTCCGGGCCCCATTTTTTTTGAGCTTTTGATGTGTTTAAAAACTTTTTAAAACAACTGGAAAAATCCCTTCTAAAAGGCGTTTCGCTGGAGCAAAACTGCCCCCGCGATCTGTTGTTAAAAATCGCCAATTCCCAGGCTTGTAAAAAAGCCACTGAACAATTTTTAGCCGTGGAAGAGGGGAAAATTTTACCAAGCCTGGTTGGGCGGGGCAAAAACGTCATTGAGCTTTACCAAAATGAAAACTGGGAAGTGAGCATGGTTCGCCAATCCCTTTTTAAGGTCGAGCCTTTTCTGGTGTCCTCCCCCAACCCGGTATTGGTTCATTGCATTGCCGGCGAGGGAACCTCGAAGCTATGCTTTTATAAAATCAACGGCGACCCGGAAGCGCTTTCCACCGCCAAGGACTGGACCCTTAGCCAAGAGCGGGTGATTGAAATTAAAAAGGGGGATGTTTTTTCCTGCAACAATCCAAATCTGGTGATGGATTTTTTAGAACTTTCATCGACCCATATTTTCCTGCGTTTTGTTCATCGGCCGATTTCTCCCCTGCTTTTTGTTTTTGAACGGGAATCCCAAAAATTTAGCTACCACACCTTTTCTGACGAAGTTTCAACCGGCCAATTCTTTTTCTCTGACCTGATCAACCAAATGGTTAATAACCCGGATTGCAAAGCCATTTTTTCTGACCAGCAAAGCCAGGATGTAATAGAATTCTGCAACAAACAAATTGGCAATGAAACACTGAACATGTCCACCAGATGGAAGCTTTTGCAAACGCTGGGGTTGGTCGCAGAGGAAAATGCTAAAAATTGGCTCGAAAAATTTTCTAGCCATCCGGATCCTGGGGTCAGCCAAGTGGCCAGGGCAACACTTTCAGAAATTTCCACCAAGGGGGACCAGACATGAATTTCCTCGAACCCGCCCCGGACAAAAAAACCGCCACCTTAACCGAGCTGATAGCAGCGGTTAGGCCTTACTTCATCAAGGGGTGGCAAAATTACCCCGATGAAATTTTAGAAGAATTGAGAAATGCTTGTAACAATTACAGTTTTCTGACCGAATTTGTATTTGGCGAAATCAAAAAAGGGGCTTGGCCCAAGCTCCACGGCGCCCAGTCTTTTCTTTGTTACGAGTGTGAGGAATTTGTTATTCGCTTGAATCTTTGGTTCCCGGAAAAAGAGTCCCCTGTGGCGGAGCAAATAAAGAAATATTTTTCAATCGATCTTTTGCACAATCATAACTTTGCCTTGTTTACCGCCGGGCTGTTCGGGCCAGGGTATTCCACCCACCTTTTCAGGTGGAATGATGTCAGCTATGAACGCAAGGTCGGGGAAACCCTTGAAATTGAACCTTTAGGGCAACACAGCCTGTGCCATGGCTCGGCCCTTTATTTGGAGAGTGATGCGGATTTTCACCTTCAACTTTGGCCAGAATCCTTTTCAATCTCGCTTAACCTCATCCCGGCCACTCCAGAAGATCAAACCCCTTGTCAGTACATTCTGAATAAAGATCGGACGATCCGGGAAATTCTTTATACGGGGACCATTTCAAGGGGCACGGTAAAATCGCGGGCCAAGCGGAGTTCGTAACCAAAGAAGTTTAAATGCAGCGGGGATTGAACCCTGATTTTTTGACTTTGCGGAAGCTACTTTCGACGCTAAAGTCCTTTTATTCTTGGTTTTGGAGGAATTGATGGAAAACGACATTCATTTTATATCTGGCCTGCCCCGGTCCGGGACAACTTTATTAGCGGCTATATTAAAACAAAACCCGGCCCTACATGCGGGTATGTCAGGCCCAACGGGGGCCATTTTCGAGGCCATGCAAGGGGCCTTAAGCAGCGAAAATGAATTTTCCTTCTTTATGGATGACGCCCAAAAAGAAGCCCACTTAAAGGCGGTCTTTGATATTCATTACCAGGGCCAAAAGGGCAAAACGGTTTTTGATACCCACCGTGTCTGGTCGGCCAAAATGCCGGCTCTAAAAGCTTTTTACCCAAATTCATATGTTTTTTGCTGCGTCAGAAATGTGGCCTGGATCATGGATAGTCTGGAGCGCCTGTTTGCCGCGAACGTTCTCGACCTTTCTAAAATTTTCGGCTTCGAGCGTTCCAACACCGTCTACAGCAGGGTGGACGGTTTATCGGGCGGCAAGGGCCTGGTGGGGTTTTCCTATAACGCGGTTAAGGGTGCCTTTTTCAGCGAAGCCGCCGACCGGCTGGTTTTAATCCGCTACGAAACCTTAACCAGCGATCCTGCTGGAACGATTAAAAAAATCTATGACCTCATTGGCGCCAAACCTTTCGGGCACGATTTTAATAACATTGAATTTTCGGCTGACCAGTTTGATGCCAGATCAGGCACCCCGGGGCTACACACCATCAGACCCAAGGTTGAAGCCAAGGAGCGCCAAACCATCCTGCCGCCGGATCTTTTCAATCGCTTTAATGCCCAATCCTTCTGGGATGAGCCCGGGGCCAATATCCGCGGCGTCAAAATTTGGTAGTTTTTTTTAGAGGTCAATGAAATGGGCCAGTACAAAAGGGCACGCGAGAAAGAGGCGTTTAATGTCCATAGAAAAATTGAGAATTTAGCGATGTTTGATGAAGGTAAGTATAAAAATCTTTAAAAGTGACCAATGTTTACTTTTTTTTCTTTGGTTGTACAATGATTGAGTAACACAATTTATTTTTGGTGGCTGGTATGTTTGATTCAAAAAAAATTATTTTCTTTTTTTCTCTCACCCTAATCCTTTTTCTGTCCAATCCGGGGTTTAGTCAGGAGGACATAAATTACAACAAAATCTGGGAACGGTTTTCCGGGTATGACCGAACCTCCCAGCTTATAATTGATCATTCCGCGTGGAC
>JAZFRG010000093.1:0-2367 GCA_036445535.1 Sphingomonadales bacterium | reverse complement strand
CTTACCCCATACCCGGTAGCGCCCTTGTCCCACAATCGGCCGGGTTTAAGGGTCCAGACCATCCCGGCGACATCAATGTGGGCCCAGGGAACGCCATTGGTAAAGCGTTTCAAAAATTGTGCCGCGGTGATCGACCCCGCGTTCGGGCCATCGCCCATGTTTTTCATGTCAGCGATGTCACAATTGATCCACTTGTCGTATTCATCGTTTAACGGCAGCCGCCACACCTGGTCGCCTGATTTCTTGCCCGCGCTCTCGAGGCCTTTGGCCACCTCATCATTGTCGGTAAATATGCCGGCAAACTGACCGCGGCCCAGCGTAACAATAATGGCACCGGTCAAGGTCGCCAGATCGATCATCGCTTTGGGCTTAAACCTATCCTGACAATACCAAAGGATATCAGCCAAAACCATTCGGCCTTCGGCGTCGGTATTTAAAACCTCAATGGTTTGGCCTGAAAGCGATTTAACGACATCGCCCGGGCGTTGGGCATTGCTTGAGGGCATGTTTTCAACGAGGCCGACAATGCCCACGACATTAACCCTGGCTTTGCGGCGCGCCAGGGCTTTCAGGGTCCCGGTAACAATACCCGCACCGCCCATGTCCCACTTCATTTCCTCCATCCCGGCACCTGGTTTTAGTGAAATGCCGCCGGTATCAAAGGTTACCCCTTTGCCGATCAACCCTAAGGGGGCATCGCCTTTTTTGCCGCCGTTCCATTTCATAATGGCAACGTGTGATTCCCGGGCGCTGCCCTGGCCAACCGCCAGCAGTGAACCCATGCCAATTTTCTTCAATTGTTTTTCACCGAGGATTTCCACCTCGACCCCGTCTTTTTCAAGCTCCTTGATTTTGGCGGCGAAGGACGCCGGGTAAATTACATTAGCGGGCTCGGAAATGAGATCGCGCGTTAAAAACACCCCTTCCAGAACCTGGCCAGCTTCAGTGTAGGCTTTCTCAATGCCCGAAGCGCTGGAAACAATAACCGCATCTTCCAGGCTGACCTTGCTGGTTTCTGGTTGTTTGGTCAGGTATTTTGAGAAGTGATAGCTTCTGAGTTTCAAGCCAATGGCAACATGGCAGCCAAAATCACTTCCGGTTAAGCTAAGTTCGGAAAGGCTTTCGGCGAGGATTGAAACTTTTTCCTCACCGCTTCTAAGAAGGGTGGCAGCGAGTGTGGCGCCGGCGTTTTCCGCACTTAGGGTGGTTACCTCCCCAGGATCGCCAAGGCCAATAACAACAATGCGGCTAAAGCCAAGGTTTGCCGGTGCCAAAATAGAGACCACCTGGCCGGGTTTGCCACTAAAGCGGCTTGCCTTGAAGGCTTTGGTTAGGGCACCGTCGGTGGTTTTATCAAAGTCTGCGCCGCCAGCACCTAGCTTGGGGCCGTCAACGGCAAATAAGGCCAGGGCCCCGGTTTCTATTTGTAAACTTTCGCTGAAACTGATTTTCATGATTATCCTCTAATTCTTTGGTCTGGGAGGTAGAACATTTTGATATCGCTTCCGGGCTTTGAATGCAAAGACTTCTTTTCGGGTTTTTCCAAAGTTTTAGACGATTTTTCTATTTATTAAATGTCCCGAACCTGCTTAATATTTTGCTGGGAAAAAATTTAACCACCACCTCCCCTTTCGGCAAACAAATTAGATGGACATCAAACTATGCCCGCGCAAAAATTCAAGATCATAAGGGCCGCTTATTTCGCCGTGGCTTTGGGTCTTGGGGTTTTATTTTTTTCAAGTCCAGGCTTTGCTGCTGAGAATGATGAGCAATTAATCTTTACCGCTGATGAAGTTACCGTCCTGAAAGAAGAGCGGGTAGTAACAGCCAGGGGCCGGGTGAAATTTTCCCACAAGGATTATCACGTCGAGGCCGATATGGTGACCTTTAACGAGCTTACCGGCGAAGTGTGGGCCAGTGGCAACGTCAAACTAACGGATCCCAGGGGCAACGCGCTTTATCTGGATGAGGTCAAGCTTGACAAAGAACTGCGTGAAGGTTTTATCCAGAATTTGCGATTTGTATTTGAAGATGGTTCGCGCCTGGCTGCCCGCGACGGCGAGATGGTTGGCGAAAAAATCATTCTGAATTTTGCGGTTTTTACCCCCTGCGTCATTTGCGACGATCACCCTAACCGGCCCCCTTCATGGCAGGTTCGGGCCGTCAAGGTGACCCTGGATAAAGAAAAAAAGCGGATTTATTATAAAAATGCCACCCTTGAGATTTTAGGCATCCCGGTGGCTTTCCTACCCTATCTTTCGCACCCAGATCCTTCGGTAAAGCGGGCCAGTGGTTTTTTAACCCCCGAGGCCAATATCTCAAATGAATTGGGGTTTGTTTTGAAAGTCCCCTATTATATTGCCGTAT
>JAZFRG010000092.1:0-10399 GCA_036445535.1 Sphingomonadales bacterium | reverse complement strand
CAGACCAAAAGCCATAACCATGAAAACACCACAATCCCCAAAGAGGTTTTAGAATTTCTGGCAGGCAAAATAATCTCCAACGTCCGCGAGCTTGAAGGTGCCTTGAACAGGGTCGTTGCCTATGCCGAGTTAACCGGCCAGGAGGTCACAGTTGATATGACCCGGAACGTTTTGCAGGACCTCTTGCGGGCGAATGATCGGAAGGTCACCATCGATGAAATTATGCGCCAGGTCACAGATTTTTATAATCTAAGAATGGCAGAGATTCTATCTGCCCGGCGGGCCCGGGACATTGCTCGCCCCCGGCAGGTTGCGATGTATCTTTCCAAGAAAATGACCAGCCGCTCATTACCTGAGATTGGCCGAAAGTTTGGCGGCAGGGATCATACCACTGTGATGCATGCGGTCAGAAAAATTGAGGACTTGAGGCGCACCGACAGTACCCTGGATGATGATATTAACCGGCTTTCACATCTTCTAGAGGGCTAAGCGGGGGGCATTTTTCGGACTTTCAAAAGGGGGGCCGCTGGTCCCCTTTTAATTTCATAAAAACCCTAGGGTTTCCTTGCGATTCCAAGCCAAAAAAACCTGGCAAAAACGCTATATTTTGCTATCCAATGGGGATATAATCACATATGATGTATATCTTACGGATTTCTGTTTAGGGAAAATCTGAAAAACAAGCCTTTTTAAAAGCATTTTATAGGGCAAATTAGAGCAAAAGGAACGGGCTGATCCATGCACCTGACCATCGAAAGAGGAAACTTTCTTAAAACCCTGGGCCACGTACAAAGCGTTGTTGAGCGACGGAACACCATCCCCATTCTCTCCAATGTCCAGATTGAAGCCGAGGACGGGGAGGTCCGGTTGACCGCCACCGACCTTGATCTTTCAATTATTGAAAAAACCACTGCAGAGGTGAAAAAAGGCGGGGCGATTACGGTTCCCGCCCACACCATGTTTGACATCGTCAGGAAACTTCCTGAGGGCGCTCAGATTGAGTTGAACCTTGGTGATGACAACCGCCTGCAGGTCAAGGCCGGGCGTTCAAACTTTAATCTGGCAGGACTGCCAAAGGAAGATTTCCCGGTGATGTCTGAGGGCGATATGCCCCACAAATTTACGCTGTCCTCAGGCGACCTGAAAAAGCTCATCGATAAAACCCGCTTTGCGATCTCAACCGAAGAAACCCGTTATTACCTGAACGGTATTTATCTTCATGTGGTAGATGATGGAAAAGAGCTGTTACGTGCGGTTTCTACCGATGGCCACCGGATGGCCCGGGTTGAAATTCCCGCCCCCAAGGGCGCCAAGGGAATGCCCGGTGTGATTATCCCGAGGAAAACAGTTGGCGAGGTCAGGAAGCTGATCGAAGAGTTTGATGGTGATGTTGAAATTCAACTCTCAGACACAAAAATTAAATTTTTGTTCGACTCAACCGTTCTCACGTCAAAACTGATCGATGGAACTTTTCCCGATTACAAACGAGTCATCCCGACCTCTAATGAGAAAAAGCTGGAAGTCGATGGCCACATTTTATCCGAGGCCGTGGACCGGGTTTCGACCATTTCTACTGAGCGCACAAGATCGGTAAAGTTGGCTTTGGATAAGGATATCATTACCTTGTCGGTCAACAGTCCTGAAAGCGGGACGGCGACTGAGGAGGTTAGTGTTAGTTATTCGGCAGAGCCGATGGAAATTGGTTTTAATGCGCGCTACCTTATGGATGTTTTGCACCAGATTGAAGGTGACACGGTAAATCTGGAATTGGCAGATTCGGCTTCCCCAACATTAATCCGGGATTCGGGCGACGTTGACGCACTTTACGTTTTAATGCCGATGCGGGTCTGACCCATTTTAACTCTTTTTGGGCCCTTAGGCCTTGAACTGGCAACACATGGTCAAAATAGCAACGATGGCCGAGGTACGGGACAACCAAGGGTCCCGTCTGGCCTTTAACAGGCTTGATCTAACCGATTTTCGAAATTACCCAAGCCTTAGAATTGAGCTTGCCGAAAAGGGGCCGCAAATGGTGGTCTTATCCGGTGAAAACGGGGCTGGTAAAACCAATCTTTTAGAGGCGATTTCCTACCTTGGCCCTGGCCGTGGGCTTCGGGGTGCCAGATTGGGTGATGTTACGACAAAAGATGCCCGGCGCGGCTGGGCGGTTTCCGGCAGGTTGGCCACGGCCGACAAGACCTGCCAAATAGGTTGTGGGATCGAACTTGCCGAAGGCAACGAATTTGGACCTGGCCGGGCGCGCCGGATTGTGGTTTGTGATGGCCAAAAACTCGCCGGGTCTTCAGCCCTGGCACCAGTCCTTACGATTATTTGGCTGACTCCAAAAATGGACCGGTTATTCCAGGAGGGGGCTTCGGAGCGCCGGAGATTTTTTGACCAGTTGGTCACCGGGCTTTACCCTGGTCACGCCAGCCAAATTTCGGCTTTTGAAAAGGCCATGCGTGAGCGCATCAGGCTTTTAATCGGTGACGGGCGTGGCGGGGATGAGGTCTGGCTTTCGGCACTGGAACGACGGATGGCAGAACATGGCATTGCGCTGGCTGCTGCCCGGTTAGAGGTTTTGGCGCTGGTCCGTTCCCATTTGTCGTTCGCAAACGACGCCCCTTTCCCCCTGCCCGACCTTGGGCTTGAGGGTGAAGTGGAAGAGATGGTCTCAAGCCTAAGTGCCCTGGAGGCAGAAGAGGCCTTCGTTGCCTTGCTAAAGGGCAACCGGAGAGCTGACCAAAGGGCCGGGCGAACTTTAAGGGGGCCCCACAAAACAGACCTTTTGGCGCTCCACCCCGATAAAGGTCTGGTCGCAGGTCTTTGCTCCACGGGTGAGCAAAAGGCGATGCTTATAGGCATTCTATTGGCTGCCGTTAGGCTTCAGGTTACGGTTAAAGAGCGGCCGCCGGTGTTGCTCTTGGATGAAGTTATTGCCCATCTGGATGAAGATCGGCGCCGCGCATTGTTTAAGGAATTAATCGCGCTTGGGGTTCAGACCTGGATGACCGGGACAGATTCAAAACTGTTCCAGCCACTTAAAGGCAAAGCCCAGTTTTTCACGGTAAAAGATGGAAATTTGGAAAAAATTAAATAGCAAAAACGCTTGGAATAAAAATATGAGTGACGACAATAAAAAGAATAAAGAAGAATACGGCGCCGAACAAATCAAGGTTCTAAAAGGGCTTGATGCTGTCCGTAAAAGGCCGGGCATGTATATCGGCGACACCGATGATGGTTCGGGCCTGCATCACATGGTCTATGAGGTCACAGATAATGCCATTGATGAGGCTTTGGCGGGCCATTGCGATGAGGTTTTAATCACCCTCAACCCCGATGGCTCGGTCACGGTTTTTGACAACGGGCGGGGCATTCCCGTTGATATTCATAAGGAAGAAAAGGTCTCAGCCGCAGAGGTGATTATGACCCATCTTCATGCTGGCGGTAAGTTTGACCAGAATTCCTACAAGATTTCAGGCGGGCTCCATGGGGTTGGGGTTTCAGTCGTTAATGCACTTTCGGAATTTCTTGATCTGACAATTTGGCGCGATGACAAAAAACATTTCTTGCGCTTTGAAGAGGGCGACCCGGTAGCCCCTTTAAAGGTTATTGGCAAAGCCAAAGGCGAAACCGGGACCCAGGTGACTTTCCTGCCATCGACCAATACTTTCAAGGAACGCGAGTTTGATTTTGAAACCTTGAAGCACCGTTTTCGGGAACTGGCATTTTTAAATTCGGGGGTAAAAATTGTCCTTAAAGACCGCCGCCATGTTGATAAAAAAGAAATCACCTTTCATTATGATGGCGGTATCACCGCGTTTGTAAAATATCTGGATCGGAATAAAACCGCCGTCTCTGGCGAGCCGATCACAATTGAGGGCGAAAAAGAGGGAATTTCGTTGGAGCTGTCTTTGGAGTGGAACGACAGTTACCATGAAAATGTTCTGTGCTTTACCAACAATATCCCGCAGCGCGATGGCGGCACCCATCTGGCAGCGTTCCGGGCCGCCCTGACCAGAACTATTAACACCTACCTCAACCAAAGCGGGCTTGCCAGCAAAGCCAAAGTTTCGGTATCCGGGGATGATGCCAGAGAAGGCCTGACCGCGGTCCTGTCGCTCAAACTTCCTGATCCCAAATTTTCCAGCCAAACCAAGGACAAGTTGGTGTCCTCTGAGGCCCGTCCTTTGGTGGAGGGGATTGTAAATGAAAAACTTGGCGAATGGTTTGGAGAGCATCCCGCCGAGGGAAAAATGATTGTCCAGAAAATTGTTGATGCTGCGCTGGCCCGTGAAGCGGCCCGAAAAGCCCGCGAATTGACCCGCAGAAAAGGGGCCCTAGATATTTCAAACCTGCCCGGCAAGCTAGCCGACTGTCAGGAAAAAGATCCTGCTTTGTCCGAGCTTTTCATCGTCGAAGGGGATAGTGCTGGCGGCTCTGCCAAGCAGGGACGCAATCGGAAGAATCAGGCTATTTTGCCGCTTCGGGGTAAAATTTTAAATGTTGAACGCGCCCGTTTTGACCGCATGCTGACCAACAATGAAATTGGCACCATGATTACGGCCCTTGGCACCGGCATTGGCCGCGAGGATTTTAATCTGGAAAAACTGCGCTACCACAAAATCATTATCATGACCGATGCTGATGTGGACGGTTCGCATATCCGGACCCTGCTCTTGACCTTTTTCTACCGGCAAATGCGCGATCTTGTGGAACAGGGGCATTTATACATAGCCCAACCCCCGCTTTATAAGGTTGGGCGTGGGCGCTCGGAAGTTTACCTGAAAGACGATGCCGCGCTTGATACCTACCTGATTGATAGCGCCCTCGATGAAGGCGTCTTTAAGGACGCCCAGGGGGCCCAACACAGCGGCGTAGATTTGAAAAACCTGGTGATGAAATCACGAAATTTAAACCGGCTTTTAGAATCGCTGCCACCCCGTTATCACCGCGGGCTTTTGCAAGCCCTTGCAATTGAAGGCGGGCTTGAGCCGGGCCAGAAAAAATTGGAAGATGCGGCCAAAAATGCAGCAAAATTTTTAAACGCCCTGGGCCGCGGGGAAGAGGAAAAGGGTTGGAAAGGTAAGGCCGAAAAAGATGGCTTTGTCTTTACCCAGACAATCCGCGGGATTACCGACACCTATTCCATAGATTCTGAACTTATCCAAACCGGTGAAGCCCGCAGCATCTCGAAATTTGCTAAGGAACTTGGCAAATTGTTTGGCAAGGGCGCGGAATTTAAAAAGGGCGATGAGGTATTTCCCACGCCAACCCCAACCGGGCTTTTTAATCAGGTTTTGGCCTTGGGACGGCGCCGGTTATCGATCCAGCGCTATAAGGGTCTGGGTGAAATGAACCCCGGTCAGCTTTGGGAAACCACGCTTGATCCAGAGGTGCGCTCTTTATTGCAGGTCAAGATCAATCAGGCCGATACCGCGGATGAGATATTCTCAAAGTTGATGGGTGAGGTGGTTGAAGAACGCCGCGAGTTTATTCAGGAGAATGCCCTAAACGTTGTTAACCTTGACGTTTAGGGGGTTGGTCCCGTTTGGCAAAAGCACCTAAAAAAAGAAAACCAGCCTTAAAAAAAAGAGCGATAAAAAAATCCCCAGTAAAGCGGGGCAAAAAACCTGTTCGCCGTAAAAAGAAACCGATAAAGAAAAAATCACTTTTTTTCAGGCTGGTAAAATGGGGCACGGGCATTGCCCTGGCCTCGGTTTTGGCGCTTGCCGGGTTCTTTTTTTACCTCTCGATAGGCCTGCCCGACGTGGAAAACGTTCCCCCGCCCGGTGAGGAAAACCGCATTGAAATCCGGGATGTTTCGGGGGAGCTTTTGGCCGTCCACGGTGCCTTTTATGGGGACCAGCTGGGTTTTAATGAAATCCCTGATGTTATGGTCAAAGCCATTATCTCCATAGAGGACAGGCGCTTTTTTGAACATGGAGCCATTGATTTCAGGGGGATTTTGCGCGCGCTTTGGGTCAATGTCTGGAATATGGAAGTAAAGCAAGGCGCCAGTACCATCACCCAGCAACTGGCCAAAAATTTATTCCTAACCCCCCAGCGCACCTTCAAACGAAAGGCCCGGGAGCTGTTGTTGGCCAGAAGGTTAGAGGAGAATTTCACCAAGCAGGAAATTTTGAGCCTTTATTTAAACCGGGTTTATTTTGGCTCCGGGGCCTATGGGATAGATGCCGCATCGGAGCGATTTTTTGGCCACAACGCACGCCGCCTTTCCCTGGCAGAAGCCGCGCTTTTGGCGGGGCTTGTGAAAGCTCCATCCAATTACACCCCGCTTAGAAGCCGTGATTTGGCCTATGGCCGGGCCGGGGTGGTTTTGATGGCTATGGAAGATACCGGGTACATAGATAAAGCAACCTTAAATAATACCAGCGCCAACCCGGCGCCAATACGCCCGGGCACCAGCGGTGGTAATATCCGCTACTTCACCGACTGGGTCGCTGATCAAATCGCCGGGTTTACCGGTCCCGGCCGGCGCGGGCCTTTCACGGTTTACACGACACTGGATAAAGGGTTCCAGAGAACCGCCGAGGCGTCCTTGAACACGGTTTTGAATAGCGTTGGCGAGGCCAGGAAAATTGGCAATGGTGCCGTGGTGGTTATGGCTCTTGATGGCTCGGTTAGAGCCATGGTCGGCGGACGGTCCTATAAAGACAGCCAGTTTAACCGGGCCACCTTGGCTAAGCGCCAACCGGGTTCGGCCTTCAAACCTGTGGTTTACCTGGCCGGGTTCGAGCGGGGCTTAAAGCCAGGGGATACTTTTGTTGATCGCTCAATTTCGGTGGAGGGTTGGTCCCCGCAAAATTTCAATAGCGACTACCAGGGAGAAGTTACCCTTCGCGAAGCATTCGCGCTTTCCTTAAATACAGTTGCGGTTCAGGTTTCCGAGCAGGCCGGGCGCAGGCGCGTGGTTGAGACGGCAAAAAAGCTGGGGGTTACGGGAAATTTGGAGCCCCACCCCAGTATGGCGCTTGGGGTTCATTTGATGACACCCCTTGAAGTAACCAGCCTATACACGGCGCTGGCCAATGGCGGTCGCCCGGTTGAGGCTTACGCGATTTTGGAAATCAGGGGCGCTGGGGGCGAGCTGATCTACCGCAGGAGCCCGGTTGAAATCAGCCCTGTGATCCGGGAAAAGCACCTAAACTATTTAACCGATATGCTGGTTTTTACCGGCCAGGCCGGCACCGGGAAAAGAGCGCGTTTCACTAGGCCCTTCGGTGCAAAAACAGGCACCAGCCAGGATTTCAGGGATGCCTGGTTTGTTGGCTTCAGTGCCTATTTTGTCACCGGCGTTTGGGTTGGCAATGATAACGACAGCCCGATGTCGGGGGTTAGCGGGGGGACCATTCCTGCTGATATCTGGAGCGGGGTAATGGAGCCTATCCACCGGGGCCTGCCCCCCAAACGGTTGCCTGGGTTAGAAGATTAAGGATTAAAGTTCACCCTCATCCCAAAGGTGGTCCTGAAGATCCCCAGCTTGGCGTTCAGAAATAATTTTGCCGCGAACCGAAATCCCTGCTTTATGAACGCTCATCGGGTCGCCAGAATTTAGCGGGTGCCAATCTGCCAACCGGCCCCCTTCAGCCAAAACCTTATAAGCGCAGGTTTTTGGGAGCCATTTAAAGGCCGCGATATTATCCACATCCAACCTCAAGCAATCGGCAACCCGCCGCTTGCGGTTTTCATAATCGGTGCAGCGAATGGTTTTCAAATCCAAAAGGCGGCAGGCGACAGCGGTGTAATGAACTTCTCCAGTGTCGACATCCTCAAGTTTATGCAAACAGCATTTGCCACAGCCATCGCACAGCGCTTCCCATTCCTTGGCCGACATTTCAGCCAAGGTTTTGGTTTCCCAAAAGCGGGGACTTTTCATTAGGCTCAATCCAGGTGTTTTCTAAGTTCATCCGCCAATTTGGAGGCCGGGTAAGTTTCATCAAAATGAGTGATATATTTGCCGTTTTTATCCATCAGAAAAATATACGCAGAATGACTGAAAAGGACCGGGCCAGCCATCTCCATCTCCCCGGTGTGTTCCCGGGCCAGCATTTCCTCATAATAAACTTTGTAGGCCCTGGCCGCGACTTCCATTTGTTCCTGGGTCCCGGTTAGGCCAACAAACGCGGGGTGATAGCCAGCTAAAAATTCGCCGACCACCTCAGGGGGGTCCCGCAAGGGATCAACGGTGATAAAAACTGGAAGAAGCTTGCCCTCAAAATCGAAATTCTTTTCCAAGGCGCTTAAAGCCATGGAAATCCGGTTCATGTCCAGGGGGCAAACATCCGGGCAGTGGGTATAGCCAAAGTAAACCAGCGAAACCTGACCCAAAAGGTTTTGTTCCGTAAATTTATCACCCTTGATATCGATGAGCTCAAACGCTCCCCCAATATCGGCCTCACCGTGGCTAATGACCGTGGAACTAATAACGACGGGTTTTATGTCGCTATCGCGTTTCGTTAATGTACCGGCAAGATACCCAATTATGGTAACCGCTAGAATGGCAATAAAAGCTTTAAAATATCTCATAGACCTGCCCTTTTTTCGGCAACAAGTTACTTTAAAACCAACCCGTATGCAAAATATTGTGAAAGAAAGTTTCCCTTTAAGGGCTTGCCGGGAGAGGTCAGGTGTGGCTTATGAACCGGGTATTTAAGAAAACCCCAAGGAATTTATAAATATGAAAAATTTTGGAAAATTTTCCTTTGTTTTATTACTTCCCCTTTTGGCCATTGGTTTCCAGGGAACTACAAATGCCCAGTTTTCAGACGCTTATGATTTTAGGGTTGCCATAGAAAACAATGATTTGGGGGAAGCCCGAAGCAGGATTTTCGGGGGCGCGAATGTTAACGGTCGGCATGATGGCCTCCCCTATTTAATGATTGCCTTATCAAACCGGTATTATGATATGGCCAGATTGCTTCTGGATAACGGTGCCTATGTCAACATGGATGCAATCCCAAACCTGGAAACGCCCCTGATGTTGATGGCTACCAATGGGGACGAAACCGGATTAAAAATGCTTCTAGATTTTAACCCCGATCTAAACGCCACCAACAAATCAGGGCAAACCGCCCTGATGAAAGCAGCCCAATCCCGGAAAACCGCGGTTGCCAAACTTTTGGTTGAGGCCGGGGCTGATGTTTTCCAAACCGATTATGTTGGCCGGGATGCCTTGATGTATGCCAAGGAAGCCCGGGCCAGAAATATCATCAGGTTATTGGAAGAGGCTGGAGTTAATTAACCTTAAGTTTTTAAGCTCTTAGGATGCCGCGTCCGCGGTGCGATAGAAAATATGGCTGCCAAAAGTTCCGGTTTCTTCCAGGCGCGATGCCCATCCCGGTGACACATAATAAGCATGATAATGGGTAGCTGACTTGGTGATATCATCCCAGTGGCCACTGAGCGCAATGTAGCTGACGCGCCGGGCAATTTCCCAGCTTTCAGGATTATAAGGATTGTCCGACATGCCATCACAGGCGAATGAAAACTGGCAACGGTTTCTAATGTGTTCATTCTGGAAAACCACCCCGCAAATACTGCCAGGATAATTGGCGGCTTTAACCCGGTTTAAAACCACCTGGGCAACGGCCAGTTGACCTTCCAAAGGCTCGCTTCTGGCTTCAAAATAAACCGCCTGGGTCAGGCAGCGGCCCTCGGGGGTTTCAATTTCTTTGCCAAGGATACCGAGCGCGTTTACCAGCGAAACCAGGTTTTGATTTTCTTTAAAAATAGGCCGAATGGCCTTTGCCGCCTCCAATGGGGTTTCGGCTTGGAGGGCAACACTGGCCTCAACTACGGGCGCCGGGGCGATAATCACAGGGGTGGTGTCCCGCTCCGGCAAAAGCAGGGGGATAAACAGTGCAAAAGCAAATAAAAAGCCTAAAGTTCGCATCTTTCTCTCCATTTCAGGCGGGATTATTTTTAATCCCCTAAGCCCGAAGGCCTGCCAAAAATGTTCTGTTTCACCTTTTCGTTAAAACTGGGGCCTGTTTCTTGGTTTTCAAGCCTTCTGTCAATGGATTCTGGGAACTTTGGATGGAAATGTTCTTATTTAAAGGTTCCTTGAATCATTATTTCATGTCTGAGTCGCGCAACTTTCCTAATATTACCCGGCCAAAATTCTGAAATCAGGGTCTGTTGAAATGTAGTTGCTCAACTAAGCAATAAAATTATAAAAATAAAATGTGGTGATTTTGTGGAAATCAAGGGTTTATCTACTCTTTACCGGGTGTCCTCAAAGCGCTAAGAGGGGGGCAACCTTGAAACGAATCGCAGGAGAAAATAATGAGCCCCCAAGAAATCGGCAAACTGCAAACCTACCTTCGGGATAAATTCAACATGCCCTCGATCCGGATCAAGCCCCGGCGCGAGGATG
>JAZFRG010000091.1:0-3481 GCA_036445535.1 Sphingomonadales bacterium | reverse complement strand
GGGATTGCGGTCTATAAAACCGGCTTCAATTCTCCTTTGGGAAACAAGCAAGGCAAGGTTCTAAAGACCCTTCACAGTTCAATTTCAGAGATTGATACCAGCAAACTCTCTTCCCTAATAGGAAAATGGGTCGCTGCTGTAGTCGACTCCGGGGCCAGTTACCAGGCTTTGGATGAGAGCGTGAAAACCCTGGATATTGGCGATCCTGATGTCAGGATAGAAATTCTGGGGCCGCGCCGGGAGGCTGATGGAGCCTCTGTTAAATGGTTCTCTGACAAAGCCCATACTATTAACGGTCATTCGCTGGTTTTTCGCTTGATCCATGTTAGGTTCCGAACGTTTTTTTCAGGGGACCTGAATACCAAAGGCTCAAAGCATTTATTGAGCTTCCCGAATGCGGCCCTGGGTTTTGATTCACATATTTTCAAATCCCCACACCATGGCAGCCATGATTTCCACCAACCGCTTTTGAATGCCGTCAGGCCCATGATCACAATTGTTTCATCCGGGGATAGTCCTGACCATGGTCACCCAAGAGCAACTTTCCTTGGTGGAATAGGGCTTGCCGGTCGTGGCGAGGAACCGATTATTTTTTCCACTGAAATCGCTGCTACCTTTTCCGATGCCGGCGATAGCGCCGCAGTTTCTGCCGAAGCGGTGGAAGAAATTGATAAATTCAGCGATTTGGACTTTAACTTTTCCGGGCTAAACAAAGAGGCCAGACGGCGCTTCAAAAAATCGCTTTCAGGAATAATTAACATCCGCTCTGATGGTAACAGTATTTATGCTGCCCGAAGGGTCATGGCTGGTTATCAGTGGGAATCTTACGGGCCGTTGGACCCTTTGGATTAAAAGGTTTACTTTGGGTAGTTAAATTTACTAAGTTTTTGGGGATAGGGGATGTCAAAAATTCAAACAGATTTAGTGGCGGGTCTTAAGGTCCGGATTTTGGTAGGGCTTTTTTGGTTTTCCTTTCTGTTGGTATTTTTTTTGGTGCCGCCTTTTGACCAGGATCAGGGGTATTATTATTTTGCCGATGATCGCCCCTGGTTGAAAATTCCTAACGCCTTTAATGTCTTATCGAACCTTCCCTTTTTGCTGGTGGGTTACCTGGGCCTTAACTTCACCCACAAATTCAAAAAGGATAAAACCAAATTTATCGACCAATCCGAAGCCCTTGCTTTTTACATTGCTTTTGCTGGTATTTTTCTGGTTGCCCTTGGCTCCGGGTGGTTTCACTGGATGCCAAACGACTGGACCCTTGTCCCGGATCGTTTGCCAATGACCATCGGTTTTATGGCAATCCTGGCAATTTTTATTTCAGAGCGGATTAATCTTCGGGCCGGTCAAACGCTTCTCCCGGTACTACTTTTCATAGGGGTTTTTAGTGTTGGGTTGTGGATTTTAGGAGAGCGGGTAACAGATATTATTCCAGCCGATTTAAGACTATATGGGCTTGTCCAGTTTTTCCCGATCATTGCCCTCCTTATAATGCTTTGGTGGTTTCCGCCCCGCTATACCGGGGTCGGTTATATTTACGGGATTTTTGTATTTTATATCTTGGCCAAAGGCGCCGAAGAGTTTGATTGCTTTATCTGGAAGCTAACCGACCAAATTATTAGCGGCCATTCCTTGAAACACCTGCTTGCGGCGTTGGCGACCTATTTCCTCTATCTTTATATTAAAAACCGGAAACCAAATTAACTTTAGTGCTCAAATATTGGAACCAATCATTGGGGTTGAAAATTTAAAGGTTTTCAGAAAGACTAGGGCCGGAGATCGTCATGGCCAATCAATTATTCATCGGGACCGTTCTGGTTTTGCTGACGGCGGTTGTCCATGGCTCATTTATTGCCGCTGCCGTTGTCGGTCATAGAAAGCTTTATGACTGGTTTCTTAAGCCGCCGCATTTTTTTAAAACCATGTCGGCTTTGACCATAACTATTTCTTGGGTGGTGGTAGCTCATTCCATCGAAACCTGGCTTTGGGCGTTTATGTTTTTGTGGTTAGGGATTTTTGATGCCCTTGAACCAGCGGTTTATTTTGCTTTGATTTCGTTCACCACGCTTGGCTTTGGCGATATTATCCTTGAGCCTAAATGGCGGCTCTTCTCTGGTATAGCGGCGGCGAACGGGCTAATTCTTTTTGGCGTCAGCACGGCCTTTTTAATGGAAATAATGCGGCGCCTTCGCGAACACCAGGGCCATAAATTGGGTCCCAGCTGAAAAAAGTGATGCAAGTGCCTGGAAAGTTTGCCACAAAGAACTCCACAAAAATTTAAACACGACAGGGAGACTACCTTGAAAAATTCACTACTGGTAACGACAATTCTTTTCATAATTGCCTCCCTTCAAGCCCATGCCGTAGAGTTCAAGTTTGCCGACGCCGAGAAGGCCAAGGAAATTTTACTAAGCCAGGACCAATATTTTAATAGTCTCAGTCCGGCCGAAATTGCCATCAGGACCGGCTCGGTTACCGCTGATAAAACCGCCGCTGATCTGAAAGCCCAGTACGAGGCTAACATTACCGATTGGGCGGCTGAGGACATTGCCCAGTTTGAGGCAATTATTGAGGCTAATTGGGCCAGTATTGAACGCATCGCCCATTTACTTCCCGACACCATATATTTCATCCGCGGCAATAACAAACTTGAAGGCGGGCTGCCCCATACCCAAGGAAACGCGATTATTATTCAGGATAATACCCCGGCGCTTTCAGCCGACCTTTTTTTCCACGAAACTTTCCATGTTTTAACCCGTTATAATGCAGACAAGCACGAAGCGCTTTACGGCCTGTTGGGGTTTAAAGCCTGCATATTTGATGAACCTGAAAGCCTTGCCGCCACCCACTTGACCAACCCTGATGAACCCCCGGTGTTTGATTACTATGTTAATCTGCCCGCTGAGGGTGGGGAAATTTCCATCATGCCTTATCTTTATGCGGCATATCCTGCCTTTAATCCTGAGGTGGAGGGTGGTTTTCCCGGCCATTTCGGTTTTGGCCTGTTGCAGCTTGAGGTTTCGGGCGGCAGGTGTGCGCCGCTGTTTAAGGATGATGGTTCGCCTATTTTATTGAACCCCGGTGAAACCCCGGCCTTTTTTGACGCCATTGGGCGCAACACCGGCTATATCATTCACGTTGAGGAAACCCTGGCGGATAACTTTGTTTTTCTACTGATTGGCTGGCCCGGGGAAGGGGATATGCCCAACCCGGAAATTCCGGAGGCGCTTGGTGCCTGGATAGATGCCCAGAAATAACCATGGCCCCTGCCAGTTTCCTACCACCCAAGGAATGAAGGGAAATTTGTGAGCACGCTTAAAATAGATCCCCAAGTCCATGAGCTTATTTCCGGGTTTAAGCTCCCTGACCCTTTAGGGTTTGGCAGCTGTTTTTCGCCGATAATGTTTGTCGCCGAATATCACGCGGGAAAATGGGATGGGGGCAAGATTGTTCCCTACGGGCCGCTTCCGATTTACCCCTC
>JAZFRG010000090.1:0-2704 GCA_036445535.1 Sphingomonadales bacterium | reverse complement strand
GATATCCTTCCGAAACGCTGAGGAACCCTTGGGTTTAGCACTACTCCAGGGTGTTGGAAAACGCTTCCATATAGCCGGTAAATTGAAGGTTAATGAATGGATGGGAAACCGAAAAATCGAGGTTTTGCTTGATGATGCAGCACTTTTAGGCTAAGAATGTTGCGTTGCATTGGGAGCAATTAAAATGAAAAAACAAGCTGTAATGGCATTTGCCCTTACGATAGTTGCATCGTACTACTTTTCTGAGATTTTATATCAGAGCGCTATGGCTGACTTTGAAGAAGCCAAGGCACCAGATGCTGTGGTCTCAAGCGTAAGCAATTAAGCCACTATCCATTTCTGATTTTCCTTGTAGCTTCTTTTAAAGGCGCTTGACGGTCGCGTTGTAGACCGTTATTTAGCTTATGGAAATTTGCAGGCAGGCAGGTCTTGAAGGGCCTGTTTTTATTTTGCAAAAATTTTAGAACCCAGGCGTCAAAGGATTAGCGAGTATGGTAAGAGCAAAAGCAGGATTTGCATTGGTGCTAATGATTGTTGGTGCGATTATTTTTGCCGCCTTTATGGATGGCCAAGTAAGTGCAAAATTCTTTGACGAACCGGAAACTGGGGCAGAACAAATCGATGGCTCACAATAACCCACCGGTTTTTAAAAATCCCGCTTGACGGGCACCCCCAAGGCAGTTAAGAACGCCTCAGTTTTTAAAGACCCCTTCGTCTAGCCTGGCCTAGGACACCTGCCTTTCACGCAGGCAACACGGGTTCGAATCCCGTAGGGGTCACCACTTTTCCCTTAAATTTTAAATGCTCTTTATGTGCATTTGTAATTCTTCGGGCTAGGCCCTACATTGAGGGCCAAAGGCCCCTTCGTCTAGTGGCCCAGGACGCTGCCCTCTCAAGGCGGAAACACGGGTTCAAACCCCGTAGGGGCCACCAGTTTTCCCCAAGGTTCTACTTTATTTGCAAACAATGGAATCTGTCGGTTCCACGAATTTCATGTCGGCAATGATCAATTGAAAAATCGGTTGCGGCCACATTTCAAAGCCCATAAGTCCCGCCATTACCGCACAGCTTGAGGTTTCATAGAGGTTCCCATCTTCAGGAAGCACCATTAAGGCCTGGTATTTAAGCATTTTATCGAAGGGATTTGTGACCGACAGCATCATATCGGTCCCTTCAGACTGAAAGAATTTGAAAATAAATGTCCGCTCAGGGTTGGTGTTTTCCTTAACCAGTTTCAAATTGATGGGGCCGGTTTCGCTTTTTTCAGCCTCAATAAAAAGCTCCTCCCCAGGGTATATGATTAGGAACCCGTCATTGACGGCCGGCGGTGCCAGGGCAGGGGCATACTCTAGACCCATCCCATCTTCCAGTCGCAGGACAAAATTAAGATCTGTCCTGCATTCTGCGGTTTTGCAATATTCCACCAATTGGGGATCTATTTCTTCATTCGTTTCCGAGCCATCCTGGGCCAGGGCTACGGTTATTTGGTTTATGCCCAGGGCACCTAAAAAGAAAAAAATGGAAAAAAATAATGTTCGCTTTAACATAATAAACTCCTGTTTTTATCAGGGAGATACTGTCATATTTTTGATGAATGCTAGGTGAATGTGGAGCCTAGGTCAAATAAGGGGTGCCCCTTTTTCTTTTAGGAAAAATTTAAGATCAAAGGCCGGGCTATTCGCCGTCCTTTTGTTTTTTCGGGTGTTTGGGCTTGCGGATGTAGGCTTTTTTGTCCTTGACCACTTGGGGTTTGAACTCTGAGAGCCCTTTGGCGATCGGATTGGGCTTCTTTTGGGGCGCGGGCTTTTTCATGGGTTTAACATAACATAAAATTGTAATTTGCCCCCTCGACAAATCAGAATTCGTTCCCATATAAGCTGGTAGGGATTGAGTGGCAGCAGCGGGATGGTATAAAGGAGGGGTTTTAATACCCATGAGCATTGAGAGAATTTACGAGTATCTTCCGAAATCCAAGGAAGGGCGCACCCTGGTGGGTCTGGGCATGGTTTTGTTCGGGTTGTTTTCCTCGGCCGCGATTTTTACCATCGTGCTTATTCCCTTAGGGATTATCGTCCTGGCCTATGACTATGACTGGGCGCGCAATCTGCTCAGAAAAGTACGTGACGGCCTCTCCAGCATGCGCAGCAGCTCTGAAGCCCGCGAAAAAACCAAATCCAAAAGCAAGGGTTAACCAATGGCTAGCCGTTTCCAGAAATTTGTCCCGAAAACGCGGGCAGGGCGCACCCTGGTGGGCTTTGCCATGATTATTTTGGGTATTATTGGCATTGTTCTGCCTTTGATCAGCTTTTGGCTGTTTCCCTTAGGCTTGGCAATTTTGGCCGCCGACTACGCCTGGGCCAGGTTTGTCCTTAGGAAAACCCGCGATGGACTTAATCGTGTCCGGCGCCGGGTCGATGCCAAACGCCGGATCTAAATCTTTTCTATTTGAGTTCCCGATAAAGCTTCCTTGAGAGCGGCATAAAAGCCAGTCCGAGAACGATGAAGGCTGGGCGTGCTAAAAGCGGGATATCCATAATTCCGCCGGCTATAATGGCCACCCAGAGCACGAACAAAATCCCAAAGTATTTCAGATCAATGGTTTTCGACCAGACCAGCGCTATGGTGCCCCAAAACAGGGCTATTGAGCCTAAATTCTGCAAATTATAAAACATTAAATTGACCCAGGGATCGGTGAAAAATTCGT
>JAZFRG010000089.1:0-2606 GCA_036445535.1 Sphingomonadales bacterium | reverse complement strand
ATGACGGTTGCCGGCACATGACCCGGGCATATTCTGAAAAAGAAGATTTTTCACTGCTAAAAAATGCAGTTCTTGAAGCCGGCGCCCTGGCCTTGGCGGGGCTGGGTAAAACCAATTTGGAAACCTGGTTAAAACGGGGTGTTGAACCGGTTAGTGAAATTGATCTGGCGGTTAATGATCTACTGAAAAAGACCTTGATGGAGGCCCGCCCGGATTATGGCTGGCTGTCAGAAGAAAGCACGGACGATTCCACCCGGTTGGACAAAAATCTTGTTTGGGTGGTTGATCCTATTGATGGCACCCGGGCTTTTATCAAAGGCGCTAAGGATTTTTCAATTTGCGTTGCCCTGCTGAAAGGTGACCGGCCTATTTTAAGTGTTTTGTTCGCCCCAGCGCGGGATGAATTTTTTTCAGCAATGAAAAACCGGGGGGCTTTTCTAAACAATAATAAGATCCAGGTAGGCACGGCCTCAAGGATCCCGGGGATAAAACTGCAGGGCGATGAGGGATATTTTAAAAATGTAAAACGATGGCAAACCCCCTGGCCGGAGATGACCTTTGGTAAATACCAATCATTTGCCTTGCGCATTGCCAGTGTGGCAGCCGGAAACTTTGATGCCGCCATCTCGGCCCGGCCCAAAAGCGAATGGGATGTCGCTGCGGCAGACTTGATCGTAACCGAGGCTGGTGGAATTTGTTGCGACGGGGAGGGGAAGGCATTTGTTTATAACCAGAAAAATACCCGATTAGCAGAAATCGTGGCAACTATCCCTGGCCTTTTGCCTGAAATTCTAGAACGAATGCAGGGGCGAAAACCTAAAAATACTTCCTGAGGGAAAAAAGCGCTTTGGCGCCAGCATTCGGGAAATTTTTAAGGTTTGTATCCTTGTACTGGACCCCCCATTCAAGACCGACGAAATCGACAAAAAGTCCGACGTTCCAATCCCACTTGTTAAACCCGCCTTCAAAGTCTTCATAACCAATGCCTATTTCGATCGACATCGGAGGCAAGTTCTGAAGCGGGATCGGAAATTCTGCACTGGTGTAGGTATAGAACGAACGGCCGCCGCCAAATTCACGGTTATCAGGCGTAACAGCAAAACCTCCGGTCAGGTAAGCCAGACCAAAATCGCGCGAGATTGAACCGCGAACCTCATAATACCCGGTGGAATCCCCACTTCCGTGAAAGCTATCGTAGGAAAGCGCCAGGTTAAAATCATAGGCCCCGCGTGTGGTGGTATAACCAAGGTAAAATTCAGTCTCAAAGTCGTGGCCGAAAGGGTCATCAAAATTTGCGATAAAGACCCCGCCGTAAAGGCCATTATCGTGGACCAGATCAAGTATCCCATACCCGGAAACATCGCCGCCGGAGCGTGAAATCCCCCGGAAAACCCGGTCGGAAAAAAAGGCAAGCTCGCCTTCAAGTGTTACCTCACCTGCTTTTGCGTTCGAATCCAAAACTGGCATTAGAAACACCGCCAGGGTGAGGCCAAAAACCAAAGATTTAAAATTCATATTCACAAAATCCTATTTTTTTACCAGGGATCCGGCCTCAAGCGCCAGCGCCGGGTCGAGGCGAACTGATCGCCAATTAATACGCCAATCCACGTGGGGACCCGAGGCCCTCCCGGTATCGCCAAGGCCCGCAATAACCTCTCCCATCTTTACCTGTTGGCCAACTGAAACATTTATTTCGGCCAAGTGCATCAGGGTCGATGTCAGCCCAAAACCATGGTCAATAATAATGATGCCACCCTCAAGCAAGAATTCACTCTCAGCCAGCGTCACCACCCCGCTTGCCGGCGCTTTCACCGGGGTCAACAGGGGTGCCGCAATATCAAGGCCGAAATGGGGCCAGCGCGGTTCGCCGTTTAGGATTCTTTGCGAGCCGTAAACACCACTGATACGCCCCTCGGCCGGGAGCATAAATCCGGCCACCCAATCGGTTGCCGCGCTAACCCTTTTACGCGCCTCCCGCACCATCGCGGTTTCTTTGGCACGCCGTATTTTTTCCTCTTCTGGAATCGTTACGGTTTTTGGTGGCAAGCCATCAATTCGTTCAATTTGGTATTCCTGTTCCGCAATTTTTAACGTCTGTTCCAGGGTTTTTCCGTCGCTATATACAATTTTTAAATTTGCCTCAGGCCCGGCATCCCGGGCAAAGCAAAAAACGAAACGGCCAAGGCTATCTACCTTGAGTGGCTCGCCATCGAGGAAAACCTGGGCCCCCGGGTGGTCTTGTCCCATAACCAGCCCGCCCTGTTTCAGGGCGCCGTGAAGTTCCAGCCCGTGAGAATGATTTGGCAATAACATGAGCAAACCAATGCTGGCGCAAAATGACAGCCACTTAAAAATAAATGGAGCTAAACTTTTGAATGTCATTCGCTTACTTCCTTATGCCTTTTCATGGCCGCCTCGGGGGTAACGTAGGCCTCCTGGCGCTCCACCGACCAGTATTTCAATTGGTGGATGGGAATTCGTTTCCCGGTTACCCCGCACAGAACATAATCACCGCCACTCAGGATCTCAAAATTCCCGTCCTCATACCTGATCTGGGCTTCTTTTTTAAAACCTATCAAAACAGGCTCCCTTGATCTTTTTTCGAA
>JAZFRG010000088.1:0-2244 GCA_036445535.1 Sphingomonadales bacterium | reverse complement strand
TAAATCTTGGGGTAATTCAAAAACAGGTTCAAATTTCAAAGTGGGGTGATTTAGAATACTTTTGAAATCATTCATCAAAGAATTGGTTTCCTTTTGAATTTCCTTTTCAAAAGCTGCTTTTTTTATATCTACCTTGGATTTTTTGGCTTTCCAAAGTGTTTGTTGGAGTTCTCCATATAAATGGGAAAAGTATCTTCTATCTTTGATTGCGGGGACATAGTGGTATTGGATGGAATTTAAAAACTCAGTTAATTGTTTTGCCAAACTTGCCCTAAATTGTGATTTTAATTTTCCCTTCTCATCAATAAAATAATCATACAAAGCCCCTTTCTCATGTTGAAAGGTTTTTTCTACATTAGAGGATATTGTTCCTTGGCTAAACTCTGAGGTTTTCTTCCATTTTTTACTTACCCAAAATTTTCCTGGTAAATAAGAACTGGTTTCCCTGTTTTTATTTTTGTTTTTATTCCGTGAGTTTATAAACCAAAGCTTTATTGTAGTAAGCTCTTCTTTAATATCCTTCTCGTCTTTGTTTTCCTTTTTGAAAAAATCTTTTTCGAAATCGTAAAAATCTTCCAAATTTGTTTTCCCATTAAAAAATAAATTTAAAGCCCTCAAAATGTTTGATTTTCCAGAATCGTTTGCCCCAGAAAAAACATTCAAATCTCCAATTTTTACAACTTTAGTTGTTTCCTGCTTTCGGTTTCCAAAAGAACGAAAATTTTTAATTTCGATTTGTTCAATTAACTTCATACCTTGCCCCGGATCATCAAATTTAAATAAAGAAGAGTGTAACGGTTAGAAACCTATATATTTAACACCTATAGGTAAAGTCCACACAAAAAAACCCGGGCGTTGAACCCGGGGTTTTAATTCTCAAAGCTTTGTCAGCTCAGCGCGGGGTATTGAAGTGCCGCTCGGCCTCTTCAGCGGTCATGCCGAGGTCAAAAACACCAAAGACGGTTTTGATGATGATCGCGTAAAGGGGGAATCCGGCGCCCCAGCCCGCGGCGACAATCCAGATCCAGAGAAATTCCGGCTCGGTCCAGATGTTCAAAGCGTAAAGAAGGGGCATGAAAATAAGGTAGGCCCAGAACATAATTTTAAGCGACTTGATATTATCCATATATTCCTTGGCCTGGTTTTTTTCAGTTGCGCTGCCCGGTTGGGAAGTTTTTTCTGAGGTGGTCATTTTGGGCTCCTGCTTGATTAGGTTTAAATCGATATCAAAAACCGCAGCAAGGCCGTTTAGCGTCTCAAGGCCTGCCCTTTTTCCGCTTTCAATCCGCTGGATTGTGCGAAGACTTAGGCCCGAGGCCTGGGCCAGGTGCTCCTGGGACCAACCCTTTTTCTGACGAAGGTTTTTCACGCTCATCTGTTTATCCTTTGCTGCGTTGATACCCATCAGATAGTAAAGCCCTCCCTAGTTGCCTACGTCACTGTCGCGACAGTGGCAGGATATTAGCATGTGAACCTTACAAAAAAAACCCGGGCGGAAACCCGGGTTTTTCAAATCTCAAGAATTTATTGTGTGCAGAAGAACAAGAATTTTGGCTTTGCTTTTATCCCTAATCCTTATTCAGGGGTGCCGGGGCGGCCACCTGGGTCATCTTGCCACTGGTGACATCGTAGAGGTGGGTCGAGACTTCAAGATCGGAGGGAACCAGTTCAGAGGCTCTCAGGCGCTCAATATCATCTTTAAAGCTTGCATCGTGGTCTGAGATCGCCATTCTCTCCAGCACCTCAGGCTTGAGGCCAGAAATCTTACCCAGGGCCTGACGCTGCTCCGGAGCGGCAATTCTTTCCACCCCGCAGTCGGTATGATGTACAATGGCAAGAGAAAGCGGGGGCGTTTTACCGCCAGCCATCATTCCCATCATGCCCGAAAGAAGGGCCAGGTTCTGCTCGACATCTTCGGTTACCCGGCCACCGGCGTTGCGAAGGACGAGGGTTTCACCCAGCTCAAGGCCGAGGAAGTGTGCAGGATCCACGCGGGCATCCAGGCAGGTCAGAACAATGGTCGGGTGCCGGGGTTTAATCGGGAGATCGCCCTGGTCAAAGGTGCGGGCAAATCCCTGGTTGCGTTGGTATAGGGTGTCGAGGTCGGACATGGTAGGTCTCCTTAATATAATTATCCGTTACTTAGTTTCCAGGTATAATATTGAGTTGTTGGCGCTCTGCTGTGGCCCGCCATTCAGGGCTGTCATAGGCAGAAACAGGATTGGTCAGGAGTGGGAAACCCCG
>JAZFRG010000087.1:0-3233 GCA_036445535.1 Sphingomonadales bacterium | reverse complement strand
GATTAACAGCCGGTAACGGAACTGGCCTTTCCGGCGCGCCATATAGGCTTGGGCGGGGCCAAACAACCGGACCCCATCGCGACCGGGACAGGCACGGGCCAGAACATGAGAGAATTCCTCAACGCTTCGATGTTCGCGGCCCGAAATAACAACCGAAGCCAAACGGCCATAAGGGGGCATGCCGTAAGCCCGCCGCTGTTTCATGTCTTCCCCGATAAAACGTGGTTTGTCGCCCGATATCAGCGCCTCCATCACCGGGTTTTCTGGCATATAGGTCTGGATATAAACATGACCTTTCAATGCTTCGCGCCCGGCCCTGCCCGCCACCTGTTCCAGCTGCTGGTAGGTGCGCTCCCCGGCCCTTAAATCCCCACCCTTTAGGCCAAGATCAGCATCAATAACCCCAACCAGGGTCAGTTTTGGAAAGTGATAGCCCTTGGTTATAACCTGGGTACCAATAATAATATCTGCGACCCCTGTGGCAATTTTAGCAACCATTTCCGCCGCTTTTGCCGGGCTGGTCATGGTATCTGAGGTCATCACCAAACGCTTGGCCGAGGGGAACAGGGTCGCGACTTCTTCTTCCAAACGCTCAACGCCGGGGCCGCAGATTGCCAGGCTTTCGGTGTCCCCGCACTCCGGACAATGTTTGGGTTTGGGCACCGAATAGCCACAGTGGTGACAAGCCAGCCTGGCTTTTAAGCGATGCTCCACAAGCCACGCCGTGCAATCCGGGCATTCAATCCGGGTGCCGCAAGTCCGACACAGCGTCAAAGGCGCATAACCGCGGCGGTTCAAGAACAGCATTCCCTGTTCCCCACGCGCCAAGGTGGCCTTAAGCTCATTGACTAATTTACCCGAAATCCAGCGATCAGCGGGTAATTTTTCTTCCCGCATATCAACCGCATAAATGTCCGGCAGGGTTGCACCACCGTAACGTTTTTTGAGGGTTACCCTGGCGTAGCGCTCACGCTCAATGTTCGCCAAAGTCTCATAAGACAGCGTCGCCGAGGACAAAATAATCGGGCATTCGGCCAGGTTGGCACGCATCACCGCCATATCGCGGGCGTGATAAGGCACCCCCTCTTCCTGCTTGAAAGACTGGTCGTGTTCTTCATCTACAATAATCAGGGATAAATGCCCAAAGGGCAGGAAAAGTGCCGACCTTGCGCCAACAACTATGCGCGCTTCCCCGGATATGACCGAGCGCCAGGCACGCCGCCGTTCGGCTTTCCCGAGGTCAGAATGCCACTCAACCGGGCGCGCGCCAAAGCGTTTTTCAAAACGGTCAAGCCATTGATTTGTCAGGGCAATTTCAGGAAGCAGCACCAGAACCTGGGCCTCCGAATTTTTCAAAACCTCGGCAATTACCTCAAAATAAACTTCCGTCTTCCCGGAACCGGTTACGCCTTCCAGGGCGGTTGGCCGAAAGCCCTTACCGAGACTGGTTTTCAAGGCTTCGACTGCCTCCGATTGCTCAATTGTCAGATCAGGCCCCGGCAAATTAGGGTCGGGGGGCAAATATGGCCGGTCCCGAAGACGCTCCACCCCTTGTAGAAGGCCAAGCTTGATCATGCCCCTGACCACCGCCTCACTAACCCCTCCCAAACGGGCAATCTCCTTGGTGGAATAGGTTTTGTTTTCAATGATTTGGTCCAGCGCCTTCATGCGCTTTTCGGTCAGGCGCACGGGATCAAGGGCACCTGAAGTTTTCCGGTAAAGTGTTTGAGTGGGCAGCTTTTTTAAGGCACCCGGCACCGACATTGACATTTTCAGGACATTTCCTGGCATAGATAACGTATAATCTGCCACCCAATTGACAAATTTTTGCTGTTCAGACGACATTAGCGGCACTTTTAGAATTTCATAAATCGGTTTTAGTTTCGATAAGGGAAATTCTTTATCGCCATCGGGTTTTTGCCAAACCACCCCGTTGACACTTCGCGCCCCTAATGGAACTTTTACAAACGAACCCAAGGGAGGTCGTTTTCCCGAAAACCGATAATCCAGAACCCGGCCAAAGCCAAAGGGAAGCAAAACGGAAACCCGTCCGTCCTCGTTTTCAAAAAAATCCAGATCCTTAGCCATGCCCTAAAGATAGCCATCAAAAGCAAACCCCGCAACAAGGCCTTTGTGAGTTTTCGCATGTTTGCTAGGATGGGCTATGGCGAAGAACCATAACATTGAGGAATTGGGCGGTCCCCGGGTCGTGGGACTATTCCTGGGCTGGCAGCAATACCTGATTTCAGAGAAAAGATTTTCCGAACATACGGTTTCAAACTATGGCCGCGATGTTCTGACTTTCATGGCATTTGCCAGGGATCACGGCGGCGGGCTGGTCACCCGAGGCCAGCTGGAAAACCTTACCCTGTCTGACTTTCGGAGTTATCTGATGAACCTGAAAATGGCCGGTCTGGGGGCAAAATCTATGGCCCGGGCGCTGTCTTCGGTGAGGAATTTTTTCCGCTATCTGGCAAAACGTGAGAACTTGAAGAACCCCAATATATCAGAAATCAGAACCCCGAAAATTCCAAAATCCCTGCCCCGTCCACTAACGACGGAAGGCGCAGGCCAAGTTCTGGAAAACATCTCAGCCGACCAAAAAGAAGAATGGGTGCGGGCCCGCGACGTCGCCATCGTGACACTTTTATACGGTTGCGGCTTAAGGATTTCAGAGGCGCTCGGCCTCGACTTCAAGGATATTCCCCGGGGTGATTCCTTTGTCATCAAGGGCAAGCGCCAGAAGGAGCGCGTGGTCCCGGTGCTGCCGATCGTCGTTGAGGCGATCGAAGACTACCTGCACTTATGCCCCTATGATCTTGGTGACGACGACCCGCTTTTTGTTGGCATCAGGGGCGCGCGGCTCAATCCGAGGGTGGTGCAAAAGGCCATGGAAAATGTCAGACGGGCACTGGGTTTGCCCGAAAGCGCGACCCCGCATGCGCTCCGCCACAGCTTCGCAACTCACCTGTTATCGGCAGGCGGCGATCTTCGGACCATCCAGGAATTACTTGGCCACGCCAGTTTAACCACGACCCAGCATTATACCGACGTCGATGAAAAAGCACTTTTGAAAGTCTTCGAGAAAGCCCACCCCAGGGCGAAATAATCTACATATGAATGGCGCGGTTATCCACAGCTAAGGCGGCTTCCTTGACCGCTTCGGTGTGGGTTGGGTGGGCGTGGCAGGTTAAGGCCAGGTCCTCAGCCGAAGCACCAAATTCCATCGCAAG
>JAZFRG010000086.1:0-2298 GCA_036445535.1 Sphingomonadales bacterium | reverse complement strand
GCCAACTGATAAGGCACCTTGCGCTTGGGCATTTTAACCTTTGAGACATCTTCCAGCATTTCGAGGAAACGTGACATGGTATGGTTTTCACCACCCAGAATAAATTCCTCTCCGGGCATGCCCCGCTCGGCCGCCAGATAATGACCCTGGGCGACATCCTCGACAGCAACAAAATTCAAAAGCGCATTAAAGTACGCCGGGGTTTTGCCTGTTACAAAATCCAAAATCATTTTGGTGGGGGCGGTCAGGCCAAAATCGCCGGGTCCAACCGGCACCGTTGGAAAAACCTGAACCACCGGCAAGCCGCCTGAAGACGCCGCCCTTACCAAATTGGCAGCCTTCAGTTTTGACCTGGTATAGGGGCCCGCCATGTCCTCCACATCCGGGGTAGGCTCTTGTTCGGTGATAGGAAACGGGTTGTTATTGGCCCAGCTGCGTAAAACGGTCTCGGTAGAAGTGACGACTATTTTCCCCACCCCAGCCGCTTTGGCGGCCTTCAAAACCGCTGCCGTTCCTTCGACGTTGATACGCTCAAATTGCTTTTTATCCCTGGCCCAAAGATGGCTCAGAGCGGCCAGGTGAAACACTACATCAACCCCGATAAAAGCTTCTGCCAGTGCTTTGTCATCCAAGATCGAGCCTTTGATTACGTTAACCCCCTTGGGAAACATGTTTTGGATTGCACCGGGGTCAAGGACGGTAACCCGACAGCCCTTTTTAACCAACAGCGCCACCAAATGGCGGCCGATAAACCCCGCCCCGCCGGTAACCAGTGCTGTTTTAAAGCTGGTCATTTTTAAACTCGTTCATGCCGCTACAAATTGCGATATTATCATCCCAGCCCGATCCCATAATCAGGAAATCGCCAACCCGCTGGGCAACCGTGGCGCCGGAAATGATATCGCCATCATCATGAAATAACATATCTATGGTGTGCCATTTGCTTTTGGCGGAAATCCTGAACACCCCGGTCGGGGATTTTTTAACCGTCATTTTCTCTGAAATATAAAAGTAGTAATCCAGCAGATTGGGAAAAATGGTAAAATAAATATCGCCGTTTTGATCAATCGTTAAATTGTCCGGTGCCCCCGGAACTTCGATTTCCCTGACCAGCTCCCCGGTTGAGATTTTATAAAGCCTTATGGTTTCATCACGGGTCAAGGAGACCGCCAGCAAATCCCCCCGTTCACCCTTTAAAACCGCCACCCCGTTGGGCGTCAAAAGTCCCTCTGCAAAGAGTTTAAATTCGCCGTTTGTGTAGTGGTAAACGGCACCCGTTGGACCAAAAGTTTCACCAATGTTATACCGCTCGACCCCGCATTCCGCGTGATCATTGGTGACAAAAAACCCGAACCAGTAAACCGCCAGGTCGTTAGGGTTGCAAACCAGGTCGCTTTGAAGGTTTCCTGGTCCACTCAAAACCACCCCGTTCCACTGGAAAACCTCAAACCTTGGATTTAAGGCCGAGTCATAGACCCGGTTAATGGCGACCATTTTATTCCGGTTGATGCGCCTGGAATACCCCATGCCATGGGGTAAAAAGGAAACATCTTCATCGAAGGTGCTTATTTTGCGGACCGATAGATTTTTTGGCTGACCTTCCAGGGCCTTGGCTGGAAATACATAAATTCCGCCCTGATGGTTTACTTTTCCAGCCCCCTCTTGGCGTCTAACCAAACGGCGATCATAGGCGGATAAAAAAACCTCCCCGGTTTGGTAATCAACAAAAATATCCTCAACGCCGACGATGGCTTCCCCGGTTTCGGGGTCGGTTAACTGAATACTCCAGCACGCAACCAGTGGCGATTCCCGCTTGAAATCAAGCCCGTTGAAATAGGTAAACGCGCTGTAAAAACCAACAATGATAAAAACTAGCGTTAAAACTTTAAGAGTTTTTTTAATCACGGCCGCTTATACCCCCCCTTTTTAATGTATTTCCGCCAATGGGTCTCGACCTTTTGCAAGTCGCCTTCCGGGAAATCATAGACATTTTTCTTATAGTCTTTTATGCCCGCCAGATACGCCTGATAGTATTTTTTATCAGCCCCGAACGGCCCAAGGTTCAAAAGGTCATAGACCAGCTCAATGGTTTTAAGCGGATTTTTTTGAAGGGTCTCAAAATCAACTTCCAGGAACTGGTTTTTAGGCAAGCCCCTGGCCTCAAACTCAAGCTTTTCCATCATCCGGACATAAACGCTTAAAATATGATCATCCAGATCGGGCAGGTCGTGGGGCTGCAAGGAAAGCTCATTTAAAAGCTGGGCGTAGAAATTTCGCATCGAAAAAAAGATTTTATAG
>JAZFRG010000085.1:0-3108 GCA_036445535.1 Sphingomonadales bacterium | reverse complement strand
CGTGGATGATAATGAAAACATCATCTACAGCGCCACGATAGAAGTTACCCAGAACCTGATTCGTGTCCAGGAAGCACTGGTAAAGCTTTTGCCCAGCGCATCGATCCATGTGGAAAGCATTAACGGTGTGATCGTCCTGACCGGGTTTGCCCAATCGCCGGCCGATGCCGACTTTGCGCAACGGATGGTCCAGGAAATGCTTTTGGTCAGGATTGAGGACAATGATGTCGTCTCTGAATATGTCGAGCAGCGGGTCATTAACCGCATCCAGGTCTCGACCCCAACCCAGGTTAACCTCAGGGTCAAGATGGCGGAAATGAGCCGAAACACCTTGAAAACCCTGGGCTTTAACTGGGAAAATGACTTTTTCGGTGGCAATGTTTTTGCCAGTTTTATTACCGGGTCTCCGGTGTTCGAGCTGATTGAGGATCCCCTCGATGATACCCAATTGGTCAAGAGCTTTTTCGTCCGGAATGATACCAACACCCCATTTGGTACCTCAAATAGTGTATTGTTTAATGCCTCTGGGGGCCATTTCGACCTGAATGGCGTTATTGATGCGCTTGAAGGGGAAGGTTACTTATCAATCCTGGCAGAACCTAACCTGACCGCCCTGTCCGGTGAACCAGCCAGTTTCCTGGCCGGTGGTGAATTTCCGATTCCCGTTCCGCAAGGCGGCTCCAGCGATTCGATCACCGTCGAGTTCAAGGAATTTGGTGTTGGCCTGAGCTTTTTACCGACGGTGCTTTCAGAAAACAAGATCCATTTGAGAGTGTCGCCTGAAGTCAGCCAGCTAAGCAATATTGGTGCCGTGACCATTAACGATATTTCGGTTCCAGCCCTGACGACCCGGCGCGCCAGCACTACGGTTGAGCTGGCCAGTGGCCAAAGCTTTGCCATCGCCGGGTTGCTGCAAAGTAACATTACCCAACAGGTAGAAAAATTCCCCTGGCTGGGAGATATTCCGATCCTTGGGACATTGTTCCGTTCGACAACCTTCCTGAGGGAGGAAACCGAGCTGGTAATTATCGTCACCCCGTACATCGTCCGCCCGGTTAATGGCGAGAGGCTGATAGGGCCGACCGATATCAATCATCTGCCGGCGGATGCGGGCAAATACTTAAAGGGCACAGGTGGCCTGAAAACTGGGAATGAGTAGGGAGATATAAAATGAAAAACGCACGCACAAAATTTACCTTAGCCGCTGTTATGGTCGCCCTTCTTGGAAGCGCCCGCGCCAGCGATAGACCGACAACCTACAAATACGCTCTTGATCTACCCAAGAATGAAGTGGAGGTCACCAATTTTTCCCATTCGGTGAATTTTGCCGATGGCTCAGCCGCCTTAAGCGATGCTGAAAAGGCGGGCCTTGATAACTTTGTTTATTCCCAGGGCCTGGGTTATGGCGATCAACTGGTACTGGATTTTGCGTCAGGTGACACCGCCTGGGGTGAAAAAATGGCCGCCGTAAACAACTTTCTAAAAACCCGGGGTTTTTGGGTTAAGTATGCCACCCAAAGCGGCTCGAATTCCGACGTGAACAGCGCCGCTCTGGTGGTCAACCGTTATTCGGTGATTACGCCCGATTGCGTAGCCCTGGGGGAAGAAAGTTTTGTTCCGGGAGAACTGTGGGACAACAAAACTTTTGGCTGTGTAAATGCCCATAATCTGGGTTTGATGGTGGCCAATCCCCAGGATCTGATCGAAGGCCAGCCTGATACATTGCCCGCAGCGTGGAGCGCGGTTCGGGCCATGCAGATGTACCGGAGCCGGCACAGCTTAAGCTTTTATGTAGTGGGCCCTGGAGGCATCGCTGCTTTCCAGTTGCAGGCTCAGGAATATGTTGAAGAAGCGAAATAATATTTAAAAACACGGATAACTTAGGAAGCAAAGTTAAATGGCTGATACGAATACAAAAACCAAGGCGAAGGACGATACCAGAGAGCCGTTTGCCGCGTTTGTCAGAGACGACGCGACAGCTGCGATCCTTGTCCCGATTGTCGAAGATTACGGGTGGCAGAAAAAGCGCGTTCAAAAGGGAACCCTGGAAAATGCCACTCGCGCGTTGGGTATTATGGAGCCGCCCAAGCTTCTGGTGGTTGATCTGGAAAAATCCAAGGATCCTGCCGAGGAAATGTCTGCGTTATTGGAAACCTGCGGTGATCAGACCTTTGTCATAGCCCTGGGTGAGACCAATGATGTTCAGCTTTACCGTGACTTGATCAATGCCGGCGTCAATGATTATATTTTGAAGCCGGTTACCCATGATGTGATGGCGTCTGCCATTTCCAAGGGGTTTCTTGCCGCCAATGCCCTAGAGGGTGGTGGCGGGCCCAAAACCCCAAACAGCATGTGTACTGTGATTGGCGTGCGCGGCGGCATTGGCGCTAGCCTGCTGGCTACAACTGTTTCGTGGATTATTGCCAACGAATACAAACGCAAGACGGCGCTGCTGGACCTGGATATCCATTTTGGCACCAGTGCGCTTTCGTTTGACATTGAACCGGGCCGGGGCCTGGCAGATTCGCTTGAAGACCCAACCCGCGTGGATGAACTCTTCATTGAACGCGCCATGGTCAAGGTTGATGATCAGCTGACCATTTTGGGTTCGGAAATGCCGTTTGAAGAACCGTTTGAGGCCGATCCAGGCGCCCTGAACCATCTGGTGGCAACCCTCAAGAAAAAGTCGAGTTACCTGATGGTGGACCTGCCGCGCGGCCTGGCCGGCCAACATTCCCATGTTCTGGAAGAATCAAATGATATTCTGCTGGTCACCGAACTGGCGCTGGCGGCAACACGCGATACCATTCGTTTCCTTGGCTTCCTCAAGAATGCCGCCCCTAAAGCCAATGTCCATATCGTTGTTAATTACGGTCATGGGGTTGGTATTGAAGAAGTTTCTCTGAAAGATTTTGAGACCTCGATTGAGGCCAAAGTAAATTGGATTTTACCCTCGGATCCTAAAGTTATTTTGAATTCAGTTAAAAAAGGCAAAGTTTTGCCAGAAATATCTAAGGATTCTAAATTAGTGCGCACGATGCGCCAAATTGCCCAGGACCTTTCCGGCCTTAAGAAGCGGCCGAAGCAAAAAGGGAAATGGTCCCTAAA
>JAZFRG010000084.1:0-2284 GCA_036445535.1 Sphingomonadales bacterium | reverse complement strand
GGCAAAAATATCCTCTAAATCCCGGTCATAGGTTTCCGACCACATATGAAAACCATCAGAAGCTCTTATAAGCTGCGCCGTAATCCGCACTCTGTTTCCCTGTTTCCTGACTGACCCTTCTAAAATGTGGTCAACCCCAAGGGTTTTGCCAATTTCCACCAGATCCAGATTGTCCCCCTTGAACTGAAAGCTGGAGGTCCGGCCAGCTACTTTAAGGTCCGGCACTTTCGCCAGCACGTTTAGAAGCTCCTCGGATAAGCCGTCGGCAAAATACGCGTTAGCGGCATCGTCCGACATATTCACAAAGGGGAGAACAGCAATGGATGCCTCCCCGGTCTCGGCTTGTTCCACCCCATTGCCTGAGATAAAAAATTTATCAACCAAAAGAAAGGCCACCGCCAAAACCAGGCCACCGATGATCAGCTTATTGATTTTTTGACCGGTGCCGTGGGTGATCGATTTTGAAGCATCCACTTCCGCGGTTTTCATGACCCCTTCTGGGGTCACCTCATAGGCCCAGGAAAAAACCAGGACGATCGGCAATCCAATGAGAAGAATGATCAGAACGGCTTTCCCAAAACCCTCGGGCAGGCTTAAAATTTCATCCAGAACGTCAACCAGCTGCAGGGCCACCCAGCTAACCACTGCATAAGCAATGGCAACACGGACGACATTTCTGCGTTTTAGTTCGTTGAAAAAATTATTCATCACTGGCCCCCACCCCAGCGCTTAAGCGCACCGCTTTTTTGAAGCTTGCCGGGTCAATCCCGGCCTGTTCCAGCTTGGCGGCAAAATTGGGTGTGTCGGCCAGATCAAAATAAAGCGCATGATCTGACGTGCTTAAAAAGATGCCTAGGATAGCCACACCAATTGGCATTTGGTCAATCCTTTTGGCCAAGGTTCTGGCTTTTTCCAGATCGCCGATCTCATAATAAACCATTATCAAACCAACTTGGGGGTGTTCAAACGTTTCAGTTAATTCCCGGGCCAGGTGTGCGGCGGTTTCATAGTCCCCTTTTATGGCCGCCAGGTAGGCAGGGTGCCAAGCCTCATCATCCACCATTTTCTCAAAAAGAATGATCGCCTCATCGCGATTACCCTGATAGGCAGCGGAAGAAAAATCTGCCCCGCGCAACCAGGTATGATCTCCGGCAATTTGCCGACCCCTGGTGATATAATCCTGGGCCGCCTTAAAATCCCCTTTATGATTTTCGACTTCCGCCAAATTGGACCAGACAGTGGGTTCAAGCGGGTTATCCTTTTTCCATTCTTTCCAAATTTTAGACAACAAATCATACTTTTCATTAAGAACCAGAATGTTATGCAGCCAAATGGTATTGGCCAAATTCATGTCATTTACATCCAGAACCTCTTCCAGCCGGGCAATCAGCCCGGGCATCCGATACCAAGTGGGGGAAAAAAACTCGCGATTAATGTCGGCAATGACCTGCATGGTTGGGCTGGAAAAATTGGCAACGGCAAAATCCAGGTCCTGGAGCAACAGGGCCTGGGCCTCGGCTTTTGAGTAAGGGGGGTTTTCCCCGACATAGGGGCTGAGACCATCCATCAGCAAATGGGCAAAAGCATCGATATGGATTATCGCCGGGTCGGCATATCCGGGATCAAGCTCCATCGCCCGTTCAAAATAAACATTGGCATCCCAAAGGGTTTGATCGGTTTCGTAATTGTGGACTTCATCTGTAATTCGAACCCCCTCCCGGAAGGCCCGGTAAGCTTCGACATTCCTGGTCCCGCTTCTGACCATCGCCTCACGTTTATTATCATCAAGGACGACATCCAGGGCACCGGCAATTTTCTCGGCAACATCAGCCTGGACGTCAAATAAATCGTCGGCAGTGCTGTCATAGGTATTTGACCACAAGTGAAAGCCGTCCGAGGCGCGGATCAACTGGGCGGTTATCCGTAACCGGTCGCCTATCCGGCGCACAGATCCCTCAACCACGGTGGTGACCCCAAGGGTCTTGGCAATTTCGCCAATGTTACGATCCACCCCCTTGAACTGAAAACTTGAGGTTCTGGCGGTAACCTGCAATTCCGGCAGGCGGGCCAGCGAGTTCAGGATTTCTTCGGTTAGCCCATCGGCAAACCATTCCTGGTCTTGACCCTCCGACAAATCGGCAAAGGGCAAAACCGCCACCGATTTAGCCTCGACCACAGTTTCTTGAGGCACCGGCGTTTCGGACGTTAAATAGAATTTATCAAAAAGCAGGAAACCAACCGCAAGAACCAGACCACCAATAATCAGTTTATTGATTTTCTGACC
>JAZFRG010000083.1:0-4101 GCA_036445535.1 Sphingomonadales bacterium | reverse complement strand
CACAAGAATATTAGCGACATCGGTGCTTTCACCGCCAAGATCAATGCCCGCGATCAGATCAGATTTGTTTTCGCGCCGGGCCAAGGCAGCGGTTTCCTTATCCGAAGCGTTCTCAGACAAGGTATAGACTGTGGCGCCGCGGATTTTTTTATTGGCAGCGGCATCGGCATGGATGGAAATAAACAAGTCTGCGCCTGAGTTTCTGGCATATTCAAAGCGCTGCCGGTGGGGGATGTAGACATCTGTATCGCGGGTCAGGAGAACCCTGAAATTTCCTGAGCTTTCCAGCTTTTCCTTGATCGCTAATGCGGTCGCTAAAACAATATTTTTTTCCTGCTGGCCCTTGGACCCTATGGTCCCCGGGTCCACGCCACCGTGGCCGGCATCAATGACAATGGTGCGTTGGCTGGGCTTGGGGAAAATCTTTGTCGTTGGAGTTGAGGGGACATAGGTTGCCGGTGGCCCGCCCTTTTTGGTGATCGCCTCTAAAAAAATGTCGCGCCTGACCGGTGTCAGATCAATCACTAATCGGTGGGGATACCCGCTTTGGGGCGGCAGGAAAAAAATCTTTTCAACATCGGCAGGATCTTTCAAATCCAGAACAATCCGCGACTTTCCAGGTTGGAACAGGCCAAACCGATAATCCCGGATAATGCCTTTTCCGGTTCCCTGGCCCGGTCCTTCAAGGCCCCAGGTAACTTCTTCAAGGTCAATAACAATCCGGTAAGGGTCGGCAAGCAGGAAATAGCTGTAGGAAATTTCTTCGCTTACATCTAGGACAAACCGGGTCTTGCCGGCATTTTCCCCCAACCGAACATCGCTGACGGTGGCGGCAAAGGCCGAGCTGAAAAGACCCATCATCAAGGCCATAATACATATGAATCCGAAAAGGACGCCGGGCGTCCTTTTTTGGTTCCTGATGTTTAATCGCAATAAGCCACGCATGCCGGTTTTCTTTTCATCGTTGGTTTCAACCAGTATAACCCGCGCAATATGAATCCCCGGTAAACAGGAATTTTACAACATATAGCACTTTTTCCCGAATTCCCCTACAAAATAGAGCATTTTTTAAAAAGAACAAGCCATTTTGGGTATGTCGTATTTGCTTGCACTCCCTTGAGTTTAAGGGTATTCGACACTTGAAGTGGGGCAAAAAGTTTCCCCAAGAGAGTTTTCAAACCCGGCAAGGGACAAGGACGCGAAAGACCAAGCACAACCCGATGTCAGTTACATTGACCAGAAATATATTTTCAAATGGGCCAAAGCTGAACAATTCAGCTCTGGGATTGCTTTATTTTTTACATGAATTATTCGCCCTAACCCTTTGTCAAACAATGAAAAAATACCAACTTAAAACAAATTGGCCAGCCTTGGAACGCGCCCCCGTAGATAAACGGCAGAGCGCCTTGATCTGGCCTGGAGAGAAATTCAATGTCATCAATTATGCTTATCGATGCCCGCCATTCCGAGGAGACCCGGGTGGGGGTTATGAACGACAACAAACTGGCCGAATTCGACTACGAAACTGCTAGTAAAATCCAAATTAAAGGTAATGTATACCTCGCCAAAGTGACGCGGGTCGAACCCTCCTTGCAAGCTGCCTTCGTGGAATACGGCGGCAATCGCCAGGGATTCCTTGCCTTTAGCGAAATTCATCCGGACTATTATCAGATCCCCGCTGAGGATCGTGCGGCGCTTTTGGCGGAAGAGGCTGAACTGGTAAAAAAAGAAAAAGCCGAGGACGAGCCCAAGGAAGAGCCAAAAAAGAAAACGTCCAAGAAGAAAAAAGGCGACGACGAGGACGAAATTGAGGGCATTGACCCCAAAGACGCCAAAGAGGCTAAAAACACCGAAAACGACGATATTGCCGATGAACAACTTTTGAACAAACGCCGCGTCCGGGCCTTAAAACGCCGCTACAAAATTCAGGAAGTTATTAAAAAACGCCAGGTTTTGCTGGTTCAAGCGGTTAAGGAAGAGCGCGGCGGCAAGGGCGCTGCCATGACCACTTACCTTTCGCTGCCCGGTCGGTATTGCGTTTTAATGCCCAACACCACCCACGGCAATGGGATTTCCAGGAAAATTGGCGATGCCAAAGAGCGCCAGCGCTTAAGGAAAATTATTGAAACCTTTACCGTACCTGCAGGCATGGGCTGCATCATCCGGACCGTGGGCATGGGCCGCACCAAACCCGAGATCAAACGCGATCTGGATTATTTATTCAAAGCCTGGGCCGAAATTAGGGAACAGACCCTGAAATCCACCGCTCCAGCGCTGATCTTTGAAGAGGGTAGCCTGATCAAGCGGGCGCTCAGAGATCTTTATGACAAGCACATCAGTGAAGTTCTGGTTGAAGGCAAGGACGGCCATAAACTGGCGCAAACCTTTATGAAGGGGCTGATGCCTACCCATGCCAAAAAAGTCAAACTTTACGAGAGCAAAACGCCTCTCTTTCATAAATACGGCATGGAAAAGGAAATCGACAGCCTGTTTGCGCCGGTGGTTACCCTGCCCTCTGGCGGCTATCTGGTGATCAACCCGACCGAGGCCTTAATCGCCATCGATGTCAACTCGGGCAAGGCCACTAAAGAACATAATATCGAGGAAACGGCGCTTCAGACCAATATGGAGGCCGCTATTGAGATTGCCCGTCAACTCAGGCTTCGCGATATTGCCGGTCTGATTGTCATCGACTTTATAGATATGGAATACATGGGCAATGTCCGGCAAATTGAGCGCAAATTCCGCGATGCCCTTAAAGGCGATCGGGCGCGGATTTTCACCAACCGGATTAGCGCCCTTGGGTTACTCGAGATGTCCCGCCAAAGGCTTAGGGCCTCGCTGTATGAAATCAGCACCGAACCCTGCCCCCATTGCGAGGCTTCGGGACGAATTCCTTCCATGTCCACCCTGAGCCTAAGGCTTATGCGCCAAGTCGAGGATATTGGCATTGAGGGGCGTTTCCCCCATGTATTGATCCAGGCCCCGCAGGAATTGTCGCTTTTCCTGCTAAACGCCAAACGCAAGCTTTTGGATGATATTGAAAAACGCTACGAAATAAAAATCACCGTAACCCCAAATCCCAGGTTCCGGATGCCGCATTTCAACATTCAGGGCTTAACCGAAGATCGGATGGCCGCCGAACTGGTCAAGGATGAGACCCTTGCCTCTTACGTGCTAGGCGATGAAGCCAGTGGCAGCGAACCTGTAGGGTTTGGTAAGTCTGACGGCCGGGGGGCTTTCCCAGGCAAAAAAAGACGCCGCGGCAGCCGCGGTGGCAACCGTAATCGCCCTGCCCGCCATCAGGGCAACCAGGGAAATGACCAAAATAAATCAGCGGCTAAACCCGCCCCGGCTCAAGCCGCAAAAAATGACGGTAAGGACCAAAGGCACCGCAAGCCGGGCAAAAACACCAGACCTGAGCCCCAAAATCGTGGCAATCAAAACCCGGTGGAAAAAATCGACGATGTCAACGGCAACGTAAAAGCCGCCAGCCCTGAGGCTAAAGCAGATAAACCTAAAACTTCCCGAGGCCGCAAACCCGCCGCCAAAAAGGAAAAGGTTGCGACCAAACCGGTGACCCCGGCTAAGGCTGAAGTTAAAAAGGAAGCTGCCAAAAAAGCCCCGATTAAAACCAAACCGGCGGAAAAAGCAGCCCCTAAAAAGGCCCCGAGCAAGGCCGAAAAAGCGCCGACGGAAAAACCTGCTGAACCCGTTAAAAAGAAAAGCACCGGGCCTAAAAAACGCGGCTGGTGGTCACGGAAATAAAAGGCGCAGGTTTTTAAGCCTGCAGCCTTTAAATTGCCATTGTTTTTTTCGACGGTTTGGTCAAAGTTTTGTCATTTGACCAATCGCGGCGAACCGGCTTTAATAACCGGCCCATTTAAAGGAGAAAAATTTTGAGTTATTTCCGTAAAATTCTTACCCTTACAATGGTCGTTTTAATGATGGCCCTGCCGACGGTTTCAAACCCGGCCTTTGCGCAGGTCATCCTTCGTGATGCCGAAGCCGAATGGTTTATCCGGAAAATCTCAACACCAATTTATGAGGCTGCGGGCCTAACCCCAAGTGCGGTTGAGATTTATTTGATTTATGACAATT
>JAZFRG010000082.1:0-8241 GCA_036445535.1 Sphingomonadales bacterium | reverse complement strand
AAAACCTTTCAGAACCCCAGAGCCTGGCGGATTTTGGATATTTTCATCGGGATTATTATGTGGGCCGCGGCCGGTTATCTGGCTTACGATCAATACCAGAATTTGGTTTCTGGCTAGGCCTTGAGTTAAAAAATACCATGGGCTAGGCTCTGGCCTTAAAATTTACACCACGACAGGAGTATAAAATGAAATTTTTTCTCAAAAGCTTTTTGGTTATCGGATTTCTTTTTTCATCCCCGGCTTGGGCGCAAAACGACGAAGCCGAAAAACTTCATCAATTGTTTGAGGATGAATGGGACCAGCGCTTAAGGGATGAGCCATTATCTGCCACTTTCAGCGGGGTTCATGATTATGACCACAAACTGGCCTGCGTAACCGAGGAATGTTACCTTCAGCAAAAGGCAAATGATCAGGGTTTTCTGGTACGGCTTGAGGGGATTGATCGCGATCAGCTTCAAAGCGATGACCAGTTAAATTATGATTTGTTTGGCTTTGAGATGCAAAGCCGGATCAACCAGGCCAACTACAGGACCTGGCGCATTCCTTTTCTTGCTGACTTTGGATTTTATTCTTCGGTAATGAGTCTGCCCACTTCGATGCCCTTCAAAACCGTAGAAAACTATGCAAATTATATCGCGCGGCTAAACGATGTTCCGCGCTTTATGGGTGAGCAAATTGATAATATGCGCGGCGGATTGGCGGGCGGTTTTACCCAGCCCAAGGTTATTTTGGGGCGGATCATCCCGGCGGTGGCCACCCAATTGCATGATTTTGCTTTTGATACCGATTACTTTTCTCCCCTTGAGACGATGCCAGGTCACTTTTCCGCTGAGGATAAGAAAAGGCTTTTTGAAGAAGGAACAGCGGCCATTGCAAATTCGGTTTTACCCAGTTTTAGGGCCCTGCACACATTCCTTGTTGAGGAATATGAACCCCAGACCAGAGCTTCCATTGGTGCCAGTGACATGCCTGGGGGTGCTGAATATTACGATATGCTGGTCAAGGCTTTCACTACCCAGGAAGTAACCGCCATGCAGGTTCATTCAATCGGCCTTTCCGAGGTGGCCCGCATCAGAGGCGAGATGGAAAAGATTATTGAGCGTCTGGAATACGAGGGCAGCTTTGCCGAATTTCTCAAATTCTTACGCACCGACCCACAATTTTATGCCGAAAGCGCACGTGATTTGTTGGCCGAGGCTTCCTACCACGCCAAACGCATTGACGGTAAAATGCCGGAATTTTTTGGCACACTCCCCAGACTTTCCTACGGTGTTCGCGCGGTACCCGATGAAATTGCCCCGGCTTATACGACCGGGCGCTATTGGGGTGGCTCCTATGTAAACGGCCGCGCCGGAAATTATATGGTCAATACCTACGCGCTTGACAAACGCCCGCTTTATAACCTGCCAAGCTTGACTTTGCATGAAGGGGTTCCGGGTCATCATCATCAAATTTCGCTCTCTCAGGAGCAGGAAAACGTACCGATGTTCAGGAAGAATTTTTACCTCTCGGCGTTTGGTGAAGGCTGGGGTCTTTATACCGAAAAGCTCGGCGTTGAGATGGGCATTTACGAAGACGACTACCAGCAGTTTGGCCGCCTGACCTATGAAATGTGGCGCGCAGGACGCCTGGTTGTGGACACCGGCATACATGCCATGGGCTGGTCCCGCGAGCAGGCAGTGCAACTGTTTATGGAAAACTCCGCGTTATCCTCGCACAACATTAACACCGAAGTGGACCGCTATATTTCATGGCCCGGGCAGGCGCTGGCCTACAAAATGGGTGAGCTGAAAATTTGGGAGCTTCGCCATAAAGCGGAAGAAGCGTTAGGCGAGAAGTTTGACATTCGTACCTTCCACGATGCGGTTTTGGCCAATGGCTCAATCCCGCATTCCATTCTGGAAGCTAAAATCGACGCGTATATTGAAAACAACAAGTAAAAAATGGAGAGAGAGTCTAATGTTTATTAGGGGGTTTATTGTTTTTTTGATGGTCTTTTCTTTTCCGGCAATTGCCGAGGAGGATATTGATCTTGAGGTTATCAACCAGATCAGGGATGAGGGTTTTACCCACTCCGAGGTGGTAGATATTCTCAGGCATTTAACGGACGAGATCGGACCCCGGTTAACCGGCTCTCCCCAGATGAAGGCTGCCAACGACTGGACACTTTCCAAGTTACAGGAATGGGGCCTCGAGAACGGCTATCTGGATGCTTACGAATTTGGCCGCGGCTGGACTATGGAAAAATCTCTGGTCACCATGATTACCCCCCGCCACGATCAATTGTATGCTTTTCCGCTTGCCTGGACCATTGGCACCGATGGCCCTATTGAAGCCGAGGTGGTTTTGGCAGAAATTTCCAGCAAGGACGATTTCGAAAAATTCAAAGGCAAGCTCGAGGGCAAAATAGTTCTCGTCACCAAACCAAGTTACTGGAATGAGCCCTCAAACGAGGTTTTCCATCGCGGGGATGAAAAGGATTTGACGGATCTGGCCAAGTTTCCGGTTCCCGAGGAAGAGCTGGAAAGACCAGAGCCTGGGTTTTTGGAACGGGTGGGTTTTTACAAAGAGCTGGCAGATTTTTTAGCCGCTGAAGGGGCGGTTGCGGCAATCAAGAAACCCTGGCGCGAAGGCCACTTGATCCAGGCCCAGGCCTATTTTCATATGGTTGGCTCAACCATGCCTATTCCAATGCTAGAGATGGCCTCTGAACACTATAACCGGATGGCACGGCTGGTTGAGGCCGAGCGGGATGTGGTTTTAAGGTTGGATTTAGAGACCACGTTTTATGACGAGGATCCAAACGCCTATAATACCATTGCTGAAATCCCCGGCCAGGGGCGAAATCCTGAAATTGTCATGGTCGGCGCCCATCTTGACAGCTGGGCCATGGCGGATGGCGCGGTCGATAACGGCGCAGGATCCGCTGTCGTTATGGAGGCCATGCGAATCCTGGCCAGCTTGCCTAATTTCAAGCCGAAAAGGACCATCCGGATCGGTCTATGGAGCGGTGAAGAGCAGGGCTTTTATGGGTCTTTAACCTATATTCGAAAGCATTTTGCCGAAAGGCCTTTCCCTGAGGAAATCAAATACGAAGGATTTGCCAAAGAGACCCAAACTTTTGACCAGTGGCCGATCACCACAAAACCTGATTACGAGCGATTTGCGGGATATTTTAATGTTGATAACGGTTCGGGAAAAATCCGCGGCATTTATACCCAGGGTAATGTTGCGACCGCGGAAATATTTGAAGAATGGTTTAAACCTTTTCATGATTTAGGGGCCGAAACTGTGGTGACAAATTATACCCGGGGCACCGATCATGTTCCGTTTCAAAATGTAGGACTTCCCGCCTACCAGTTTATTCAGGATCCGTTGGATTATGGTTCGCGCCTTCATCACACCCAGCTTGATACCTTTGATCATATCGTCCCTGAGGATTTGAAACAGGCCTCGGTTATTTTAGCCAGCTTCCTTTATCTGGCCGCGACCCGCGATGATCCGCTGCCAAGAAAACCTCTGCCCAGACAAACCGACGAGGATAAAAAATGGAAAGCGCAGGAAGCCGAAGAAAAAGCTGAAAAAGAAGCAAAAGAAGCAAAAGAAGCCGAAGAACAAGCTGAAAAAGAAGCAACAGAAACTGAAGAAGCGGCTGATAAAGAAGGTTAAACCTTATCCCCGTCTTCCGGGCCGTAGAAGATGACCCAGACCGACAAATCGTCGGTGAAATCAAGGAAACGGTGTTCGGCGTGGGCCGGGGCGAATAAGACATCACCCGCCACAAAGGGGTTGGCCTCACCAAAACACATAAAGTCCCCTGAGCCCTTAACCACAATATAAACCTCATCGCGGGTATGGGGAGTTTGCCTGTCTTCCCCTCTGGGCTCATAAAGCTCAACCTGTAATTCGCCCCTTTCCCAAATCTCAATGTAGGGTTTATCATGGCTTTGGAGGGCCTTTTCCGTGGTCTTGTGGCTAATCCATTTTGCTTTACTGGCCATGGGCTATCTCCAGGCTGAACCAGCTAACGGTGTCGATCACTTCCTGGTTTTCTGCCATGCCGCCGAGGGTATAAAACCGGTCGCCAAGTTGGACAAGTCCACGGTGATCCATGGTGGCGAAGGGTTTGTTGCCAAAAACCCGCCATTCCTTCAGAACAATATCAAATCCAAAAACTGAAGCAGAGGGACCACTAGGTTCGCCGTCATAGCCCATGCCGTTGTAGTTATAGGGGTTGTCGGAACCGCCGGCAAAAAGGATCAGGTTTTTACTGGGAACGCCCGTTGCTGCCATCCGGTACAGGGGATTACCCGGATGTGCGGGCAGGGGGGTCCACAAAATTTCTGCTGGGTCATCAGGGTTTATGGTCCCCAGATAAACTTCATCGGTAGCACCAAATTTACGGCGGCCTTCTTCATCTTTGCCGAGAACAGCAACCCCGTCAGCAATCACAAACCGGTTGCCGGCTATTCCCCCGGCGTGGCCAAAAACTGGTGAGCCCGGATAATCTGTTGCAGAAAACCAGCGATCCTCAAGGGTGTCATAGACCTGAACGTCTGTCACATTACCCTCATTGTGCCAGCCAGAAACCAGATAAATGTAGCGATCCAGATAAACCAGCGCCACGGTGTCATCAACTGGTGTCGGCATTGGGGCGCGCAGCTTATAGGTTTCATCCAGGGGGTCGAAGGCATAAACCTCAGGGGTTGAAATCTCGGTGCCATCAGGCTCAACCGTATAACCGCCAATGACGTAAATCAGATTTCCTACGGTTGCCGCTATACTGGCAAGCCGGTCCTTGGTGCCCGGAACTTCAGGAATATTTGTCGCGAACTGTTCGGAAACGTTCACCAGATAAGAATTGGAATGGATATCAGCGGTTTCCTTCCCAAAGCCCAGGCCAGAAAAGGAGTATAGATAAAGATCATCACCCATGGCAATTCCAGCCACCGCATTGTTTGAGGTTGGATCAAGTAAATGGGCAGTAATTCCCCCGGGCAGATTGCCCGGCCGGATATCGTCGGTTTTATCGGGCCAAAAGATAAAAATTCCGGCAACTGCTAAAACCACAGCAAATAAAATTAATTTCAGTTTCATACTCTCTTATACCCCCAGGTTTCTAAAGTTAAAGCCCAACCATTATGAATTGAAGATGAACAGGGGTCTGAAATTAATTACCGATTAGGGCGTGGCCCCCTTTAGATAGTTATTTTGGGGGTTGGACCTGAAAAGCCATTGGAATATGTCGAAAATACGCGTCGATACACCATATCGCCTGTGTTTTTCTCCTGTTTTACTGGCTTTTCAGTTCCAACACAGCTCCACTCGGCAATTAAATTCAAGCCCCAACCAAAAAAATCTGTTCATATTGGGTTCAGAGCGGTCTATGTAAAATCAAAGATATGAAAAGGCACCCTTTTATATTGGCTTTTGTGGCCGCAATTTTTTTCAGCGTTGCGACACCAGCGGCTTCTTTTTCTGCTCCGGATGAGCAGGACCGTGCGCTTGAGCTCAGAAAAAAAGAGAAACTAATCCCGTACGGAGAGATTGTCCGGCGCGCCCAAAGCCAATTTGGCGGCCGTGTGGTTGGTCAAAAGCTCAAGGAACAGGGAGAATTAATGGTCTATGAGCTCAAAATTTTAAAGCCCAATGGACAGGTTATTGTTGCCATTTACAATGCAAGAACAGGCCGGGTAATTAGCTCTCGGGGAAAGTAATTTATGCGCATACTAGTTGTTGAAGACGAACCTAATTTAGCCGAGCAGGTGACCACCTCGCTTGAAGAGGCGGGCTATGCTGTCGATGTGGTCGGGGATGGCGAAGAGGCTCATTTCATGGGCGAAACCGAACCCTATGATGCGGTGGTTCTGGATTTGGGGTTACCGGTCATGGACGGTGTCAGTGTCTTGGAAAAATGGCGGACCGCTGGCCTGACCATGCCGGTGCTGATTTTAACCGCCCGTGATACCTGGACCGACAAGGTTGCCGGTCTTGATGCCGGGGCCGATGACTATTTAACCAAACCTTTCAAGATTGAAGAGCTTTTGGCGCGGCTTCGTGCCCTTATCCGCCGTTCAGCCGGGCACGCCAGTTCCGAACTTACCTGTGGGACGGTGGTCTTGAACACCAAAACCAGCAAGGTGACCGCCGATGGTCGGGCGATCAAAATGACCGCCCTTGAATACAAGCTTTTGTCCTACCTGATGCATCACCAGGACGAAATCATATCAAGAACGGTTTTAACCGAGCATATTTATGATCAGGATTTTGACCGGGATTCCAATACCATTGAGGTTTTTGTAAATCGAATACGGAAAAAACTGGGCGCCAACATTATCCAGACCAAGCGGGGGCTCGGGTATCGTTTGGCCGAAGCGGATGAGGAAAATTAATCTAAGAAAAGCGCCCTGGGCCAATTCAAAGTCGCTGACCGGGCGGCTTTTGATTGCCTCTTCGCTTTGGGTCTTGCTCGGTCTTGCTGCCGGTGGGTTTTTACTGTCCGCGGCTTTTCAGGACCATGTTGAAACCGAAATGGATGCCCGGCTAAGGCAAATCCTTGATAGTATGGTTGGCGTCAGTGATCTGGATGAGAATGGCAATATTTTCTTTTCCCGGCCCTTGAATGATCAGCGCTTTAATGAACCTTATTCGGGTTGGTATTGGCAAGTGTCTTCTAATGGCAGAGAGAACTTCAGGTCCCGGTCGCTTTGGGATCAAGAGCTTGCGGTTAATTTAGGTCTGGGGGCTTTTCCTGACCGGATTGGAGAAACCGATGGCCCGGAAGGCCAGGAAATAAGAGTTCTTGAGCGCGACATTACCTTGCCCGGGACTAACGTTCCTTTTCGTTTTATGGTGGCCGGCGATGCTGCAGAAATGAAGGCCCATATCGCTGATTTTAACCAGATTGTTTTGTGGTCCCTGGGCGGGTTGGGGTTTGGCATTTTAATCGCGTTGATTTTACAGGTTGTCTATGGCCTGGCACCTCTTAAGGACGTGCAAAAGGGGTTGTCGGATATCAGAGAGGGTAATAGGAAGCGCTTACCCAGGGATTGTCCACCCGAAATCATGCCCTTGGTTGAGGAGGTCAACGCCGTTTTAAAACAAAATGAGACCCTGGTTGAGCGCGCTAAAACCCAGATGGGTAACCTTGCCCACTCCCTGAAAACACCCTTGGCGGTTATCTCCAATGAGTTGGCCGGAACCCGGGGGTCAAAATTTGGCAAGGTTGTCGAAAGCCAGACCAGAATTATCCGACGCCAGGTGGATTATCAGTTGGCCCGGGCCCGTGCGATAGGGCATTCGCGTCACATCAAAGCAAAAACCGATATTGAGGAAGCGATTGTCAACGTTGGTCGAACCATCCAGCGGATTTACAAGGAAAGGAATTTATCCCTAAAGGTTGAAATTGAACCAGGAATAACCTTTCAAGGCGAGCGCCAGGATTTAGAGGAAATTTTGGGAAACCTTCTTGATAATGCCGCTAAATGGGCAAAGTCAGAAATTTTTGTCAGCGCCAAATGTCGGATGCGGGGCGGGGTTCCAGCTTTCGTGGTGATTAGTATTGAAGACGATGGTCCCGGCGTTGATAGAAACCTACGCCCCAGCCTTTACAAGCGGGGTAAACGCCTGGATGAAGATGTCCCAGGTTCGGGACTGGGACTGGCAATCGTTCGCGATATTGCTCAGATTTACGGCGGAGAATCACATCTCCGCCGGTCTAAACTTGGGGGCCTCAGGGTTGAGGTTAAACTTCCGGCCTCAAGCAACTAAACTTAATAGGCTCTGCTAATCCTCAGCAAGAAAGCATTGGCATGGGCCAAAGAAACGGTATGCCCGGGGTTGAACTGGTGGATAAAATTAACTTCAAAAATGTACCCCTTCTGGCCATAAATCCGGTAACTGGCCTCTATATCCAGTTGTCTGGAAGACGGTGCCAGCGTTCCGGTTTCACTGGTGAAAAGAATCTGATCGGCGGCATAATCGCGCCCCGTTGGCAAGTTCAAGGAAATTTGCCCGCTTTCAATTCTAAGGGGCTGGTAAATGGCAATCCCTATCCGGTCATTCTTCCTAAACAGGTTTTTCTTGGTCAGCGCCGCTGAAAAGCTGGAGGTCCTGAAAGTGTTGGTATCTGTTACAAAGGACTGTAAAGCATTCTCGATCGTCGTCCAGCCGCTGGTGTGCTGGCCGGTAACGGTAAACCCCTTGCCCAACCGAACGTCGGTTTTAAATCCGGCAAAGCTG
>JAZFRG010000081.1:0-3673 GCA_036445535.1 Sphingomonadales bacterium | reverse complement strand
CCCTCCGAACCCAAGGTAATCTTGAATGCGGTAAGGCAAGGCAAGACCCTCCCCGAGGTAGGCAAGGATTCCCGGTTGGTGAAGGTGTTACGCACTCTCGCCCACGATATTACCGGTTTGAAAAAAGCTCCCAAGAAAAAGGGAGGATGGCTTTCCAAAGGAAAGTGAGAATAGACAATGGCATCTATACTTGAGCGACTTGAACGGCGAAAAGGCAAGGCGGCCTCTGCAAAGCAGAAGCCGGTTCTATCCCATATCAAGGCTGCGAAAGAGGGAAAGACCGGGCCATCTAAAGAAAACGGCGAAGAACAAAAAACAAAACCAGAAGAAACCAAGCCTGGTCTGGGTGCTGGGTTAAAACCAAAGGGCCCCAAAGCGGCGCGGTCCAGCTCTATTGCCAGTGGCCGCGAGATCATCCTCGAAAAACTAACCCCCATGGTTGAGAAGAAAATTCTTGCTGCCTTGCCGCCCAAAGTAGCAAGTGAGATGCCCCAGAGTGCGGTTAGTGAAGAAATTCATTCTATAATTAAAAATTCCACCCGCGAGTTAAAAGTAACGCTTTCCGAAGAGGAGCGTAGAGGGCTGCACAGCTACCTTTTGAACGATTATTTTGCCAGGGCGCTTGACCGGGCAGCCGCCGAAGCCGCGAAGGAAGGTCCCAAAAAAGCCCAGGCCAGTGAAAATGTCCTCAAAGCAAAGGACCAGGTTTATACTAAACTTATGGACCAAATCGATGCCACGGCGGCGATGGAAATTCCTCGCTCGGAACTAGCTGAACAGGTCAGCGATGTGATCGGGGAAATTCTGGTTCAGGAAAAAATTAACCTAAACCTGAAAGAACAAAAAGAACTCGTTAAGGTTCTGATGAACGACATGCTGGGCTTGGGACCGCTTGAGCCGCTTTTAGAGGACGAAAGCATTACCGATATTATGGTCAACGGTTATAGGCAGGTTTATATCGAACAGGCCGGCAAGTTAGTCCTGACCGATGTGGTTTTCAAGAATGAACGCCATTTGATGAATATTGCCACCCGTATTGTCACGGCGATAGGCAGGCGGGTCGATGAAAGTTCGCCGATCTGTGATGCCCGTCTCGCCGATGGCTCCCGTGTCAACGTGATTATCCCGCCGCTTGCCATTGATGGCGCTTCGATTTCAATTCGTAAGTTTGCCAAACAGAAAATTACCCTCGATAAAATGATCGAGCAAAATAATATTTCTTCAAAAATGGGTACAATCCTGAAAATTGCCGGTGCCAGCCAGCTTAACATTCTAATCTCGGGCGGTACCGGTTCAGGTAAAACCACCCTTTTGAATGCCATCTCCAAAACCATTGATCACGGCGAGCGGATTGTAACCATCGAGGATGCCGCAGAGCTGCAGTTACAGCAGCCCCATGTGGTGCGCCTTGAAACCCGGCCCGCCAATCTTGAAGGTGACGGGGAAATAAGTATGCGTGATCTGGTTAAAAATGCGCTTCGTATGCGCCCCGACCGCATTATCGTTGGTGAAATTCGTGGCCAGGAAGCCGTCGACATGCTTCAAGCCATGAACACTGGCCATGATGGCTCACTGGGTACTATTCATGCCAATAGCCCCCGCGAAGCCATGACCAGGTTGGAAAACATGGTTGGCATGGCAGGGATTAATCTTCCCACCAAGGCGGTCCGGACCCAGATTTCAGACGCCCTTGATTTAATCGTCCAGGTTTCCCGGATGCGGGATGGTATGCGCCGCATTGTCAGCATTACTGAGGTTGTCGGGATGGAAGGCGATGTCATTACCATGCAAGAACTTTATAAATTCCATTTCATGGGTGAAGATGAAAACGGATTGCTCCTCGGCGAATTTAATTCAACCGGGCTAAGACCGCACTTCCTTACCAAAGCCGAATATTTTGGCCTTGGGCGCCCGCTAATGATGGCAATGGGGTAAGCCGCCATGCAGGATCTTGATGTCACTGTCATAATGATTGGGGTATTTTTTCTTGCCCTTGTTCTGTTGGCGATTATTTTAACGGTCGTTTACCTTTTTTCTTCCAATCGTCAAATAACCCGGTCCAGAGTGGCCCGCCTTAGACAAAGGTTTGGAAACCAAAAGGCTGGCAAGAGTGGTGAAATTCAAAGCGCCTTTGGCGAAGCGGCCAAGGGCGGTGCCTTTGATAATTTTGCTCAAGGGTTGCCAAGTGTTTCCGAGGTTAAAAAGCGCTTAGCCAAAACCGGACGCAAATTAACCATCATGCATTATGGCGGGATGATTTTGGTTTTCGGTTTCGTTAGTTTCTTATTTTTCTTCTTTTTCTTTGGGGTTTCGCCAGTTTTATCCTTTTTCCTGGGGGCCATTATTGGCTTTGGATTGCCCCATATGATTGTTTCGGCAATGATAAAGGCGCGGATAAACAAATTTATCAGCTTATTCCCCGATGCTCTGGATTTAATCGTTCGCGGGCTCAGGTCAGGGCTGCCGATAACCGAATCCATGGGCAGTGTGGCCGCTGAAATTGAGGATCCTGTAGGTGGGGAATTCAGAAAGATAATGGACCTGGTGAGGATCGGCAAAACCATTGACGAGGCGCTGCAAAAAACCGTAACCCGGATAGATACTGCGGAATTTAAATTTTTTATGATTAGTTTGTCAATCCAGCGTGAAACCGGCGGTAACCTTGCTGAAACCTTGGCTAAGCTGAGCGACCTTTTGCGTCGGCGTCGGCAAATGCGCCTGAAAATTAAAGCCATGGCATCGGAAGGCAAGGCATCTGCCTATATTGTTAGCGCCTTGCCTTTCATTATGTTCTTTATGTTACTGATGCTCAACTATGAATACACTAGTGTTCTGTTTACCGATCCGCGGGCCATTTATACCTCTCTTGGGGGGTTGGTCTGGATGGCAATTGGCGCCTTTATTATGAAGCAAATGATTACCTTTGAGATATAGCAATGGATTTTAATTTTATAGGCATCGATATCATCGATATTATTACCATCCTGGCAGGGCTGGCGATGTTCCTGACGGTTTTTGTTGTCTGGCAGGCCGCGACCAGCTCGAAACCCATGGGCAAACGCCTTAAGCATCTTGAAGAACGCCGTGAAAGTTTAAAGGCCGGCATTGTCTCAGCCAAACGAAGGACCAGTCCGGTTAGGAAAACAGCTAGCCTCGGGGCGATGAACCAAATCGTCAACCAGTTCAAAATGATGCAAACCGAGCAAACCAAAAAAGCCAAGATAAAGCTTATTCAGGCCGGTTACCGAACCCCGGATTCCCTGATTTTGTTTTCTTTTGGTAAGCTGGCACTCCCGGTCTTATTTTTGGTTTTATCGGCGACCTTAATTTACGGCATGAAAATTCTCGCGGGGAATCCTTTGGGCCAGGTTGTTTCCATCATCGTTTCCACGGCTTTCGGGTTTTACCTACCAAATATTTTGGTCACCAATACCGCCACCAAACGCCAGCAATCTATCCTGAAAGCGCTGCCAGACGCGCTTGACCTGATGGTTATTGCCGCCGAAGCTGGTTTAACGCTTGATGCCAGCCTAACCCGTGTGGCCCGGGAAATGGGCCTGCAAAGTGAGGAACTTTCAGATGAGTTCGGGCTAACGGCGGTTGAACTTGGGTTTTTAAATGACCGCCGCGAAGCGCTGACAAATCTTGGGGAAAGGGTTCCCATGAAACCCAT
>JAZFRG010000080.1:0-3686 GCA_036445535.1 Sphingomonadales bacterium | reverse complement strand
GCTTTTAGCCTTGCTGATAGCCTGTGGAACGGTTGCCGGTCACGCCTGGAAGGTAGCGAGGTCAAACCCAATTAAAGCACTGAGGTACGAATAAATCTTTAAAAAAGGAAAGAAAAAATGCAAACTCTAAACATTATTTTCCGCTCAATCTGGAAAGGTAAATTTTACAGTCTGGTTAGTGTTTTGGGCTTAGCCGTTGCCATCGCCAGTGTCATATTGGTGGCGACCCTAATCCGCCAGGAAACCTCCTTTGAGGATAATTTTACGAAAGCCGAACAGATTTATCGTCTGACCTGGGAAAACCCTGAAACCGGGGACAGGTTTGCAACTATGTTTAACCCTTTCTCGCCCCAGATGGTAATTGATTTCCCTGAGGTTATTGATGCTGCCCGTGTTGGCACCTCAAGACTCCTTTTCGAAAGGCCCGGGAGCACAACCGGGGAGGGTTTGCAAAGTTTTGAGGATATGGCTTTTGTTGATCCGACTTTTTTTAATATTTTTAATTTTGAATTTTTGGCGGGGGATCCCAAAACTGCGCTGGGCGAACCCAACTCAATAGTTTTAACCCAGGCTGCCGCGGAAAAATATTTCGGCAACCAAAATGCTTTGGGTAAAACCCTGGTGCTTGAAAATGAAATTAATTTAACCGTTCGTGGGGTTATTTCGGATATGCCCAAAACAACCCATTTTTCATTCCATTTCATGGTCAATCTAGAAACCATGAGGACAGTTTTTAATGGTGCCGGTTTTCTGGATAGCTGGGGGTCAGACCGCTTATATCATTATGTCGTTTTAGCAGACGGAACTCGCCCGGCAACAATAGAGGATCAGCTCCCTGATTTTGCTGCCAGGCATTCCGGGTTTGAAGATTTTGATGTGATCATCGAATTACAACCTTTAAAAAACATTCATTTTACAAATGACCTTCAAGACGATGTTCCTTTTCAGGATACAATAAAAAATATTACCAAGGCGCCACGAAAAATGGGGGACTTGGTTTTGTTTTCCGCCGGGGCTTTTATTCTGGTTTTGGTGGCCAGTTTTAATTTCATGAACCTTCAGGTTGCCCGCAGTGTAGGTAAAAACCGACACATGGGTTTATTTAAGGTTTTTGGAGGTACACGAAAAAAAATCATTTCTTTTATATTGATGGAATCAATGGTTTTGAGTTTTGTTTCACTTGTCCTAGCCATGGTCCTGGTCGAGATTTCCTTGGGCGGTTTCGGGAATCTTTTGGGATCCGATCTTACATGGGCAAATATTATGACCCCAGAAATAATTTTCCTTAGCCTGGCCTTAACGGTCGGATTGGCGCTTGTGTCAGGGGCTTATCCAGCTCTTTTAATTGGGGGTGAAGCGCCCTCCAGAATTTTAAAAGGCGAATTTAAACTGGGGCAAGGTGCTGAAAAGGCCAGGCATGCTTTGGTCCTTTTGCAATTTTCGGTCTCAATCGTTTTGATTATTGTCAGTTTTGGCATTTATTCACAAATCAGTTATTCCCTGTCGGTCCCCTTGGGTTTTGATCAGGAACAGGCGGTTTTGGTTCAGGCTAACCGAGAAGCCAGGGGGGCTTTCAACACCATTAAAACCCGTTTGTTGGAAAACCCGGACATTCAGTATGTATCGAGAGCAAGCATTATGCCCCCTGGAAACCTTTCTGATGGGGCGTCATTTGTTCCGGAAGGTGGGGACCCTAACAATCCGATCGCGGTGCGCCGGGTTAGTGTTGATTACGATTATTTCGAAGCCCTAGGCATTCCCATCGTTGCCGGTCGAAGTTATGACGAAGCCTTCCCAGGCGATGTCTTTGTTTTCCCGGATGCCGAAAACCCCAATACTACGGGTGGGATAATATTAAATGAAACCGCCGCCCGGCGCGCGGGCTGGGACAACCCGGACGATGCCATAGGTAAGGTAACCAATGCCGGGTTCAATTTGGGTGATTTGCCCGTAACCTTAACCATGACCGTGGTTGGCGTGGTCCCGGATATTCACTTTAGATCCCTGCGCTCAGAGGTTTCGCCAATGGCTTTTTATCTTTCGGAGGGTGGTGGAACTATGGTGGTAAAGTTTTCTAACCCTGAAACCGAAGGGGCCATTGCTCATCTGGAGCAGGTTTGGACTGAGGCGGTTCCGGAAATGCCGCTTTCAATAACCTGGCTTGATCGGGAGGTAAGCCAATTATATTCCCAGGAAAGGAAAACCCTTAATTTACTTTCATCTATTTCAATCCTGGCGGTTTTTGTTGCCTCGCTTGGCCTCTTTGCGGTCGCAACCTTGGTCGCTGAAAAAAGAACCAAAGAGGTAGGTCTTAGAAAAATTTTGGGAGCCAAGGTTCGGCAAATAGTAAATTTGCTTTCGTGGCAGTTTTTAAAACCAGTTCTTTGGGCCAATTTTCTGGCATGGCCCCTTGCCTGGTTTTTTCTTGATGATTGGTTAAAGGTTTTTGTTTACCGCTTTGAGCCCAATCCTTTGCATTTTTTGATCCCCGGGATTATTGCCATTTTGATCGCTTGGGGAACGGTGGCCGGTCAGGCCTATCGGGTCGCAAGGGCCAATCCCATAAATGCACTGAGATACGAGTAAATTGGGAGAAAAAACTGAAACCTGGGGAGGTTAAAATGCTTAAAAATTATCTGGTAATAGCCTACCGAAATCTCATCCGCCACCGGCTTTATTCGGTTATAAATATTTTCGGCCTGGGTTTGGGCCTGGCATGTTTATTTATTCTTGGCCTGCAAATTAATAACGAACTTAGCTTTGATAAATGGCTACCGGACAATGAGCGTATTTTCAGGCTGGAAAGTACCTACCATATACCTGGCAGGGACGAAGCGACCCGTGCTACGTCAATGCTTCCGGCAAAAAGTTTCCTGGAAAAGGATTTTCCGCAAATCGAAATCGCCGCCCGGGCTCAGCCGTTTTCGGTTTCTATTACCCGAGGGGATACCCTTTTTAATGAACAGATTTTTTATGCCGACCCGGAGATTTTGGAAATACTGGGCTTAAAAACCATCGAAGGAGAACTAAGTGGAGCCCTTGAAGACCCGACAGCAATCGTAATTACCAAAACCACGAAGGAAAAGTATTTTGGCGATCAGCTGGCACTAGGGGAAACTATTTTGATCGATGGCGATGTCCCCTTTAAGGTCATGGCCGTTATCGAAGATTTGCCGGATGAAACCCATTTCGTTTTTTCAGCCATTGCCCCGCTTATGGCCCCAACCTACTATTTCCGCCAATATGTTGACCAAGACTGGGACGTAGCCACGGTCCATACTTATTTGAAAGTAAAAAGCCCTTCTGATGCAAAAATAGTTGAAGCCGGTCTTCCAAATTTTATCCAAAGAAATGTTCCCACTTTTAACATTGCTGGTGCTCAACTTACAGGGCCAGAGGCCCTGGAGTTTTCCCTTCGTTCAGTTGGAGAAATCCATCTTTATTCCAGCGACAGCCGCAATTTAAAACCCGGGGGAAATATCTTTGAAATTTATGCCTTGTTGGCGATTGCTATCTTAATTCTGGGTATTTCCTGTGTAAATTTTATAAATTTAACAAGTGCCCTTTTTACAAACCGCTGGCATGAAATTGTTATCCGCAAGATATGCGGAGCCCATCGCCGCCAATTAGTAATCCAGTTTCTTGGCGAATCTTACTTACTGGTCATTTTATCCCTTGGGTTTGGT
>JAZFRG010000079.1:0-2113 GCA_036445535.1 Sphingomonadales bacterium | reverse complement strand
AGTCAGATGAACAAAAATCGATTGGCCCGGGTCCAGATCATTCCTCAGTTGACGTATCGATTCGAAAAACGGCAGCGCTTCAATATCGCCCACCGTGCCGCCAATCTCGCACAAGACGAAATCAACATCATCGGTATCATTCAGGGTAAATTCTTTAATTTCATTGGTGACATGGGGAATCACCTGCACGGTGGCGCCCAGATAATCGCCGCGGCGTTCCTTCTCAAGAATTGTAGAATAAATCCGCCCCGAGGTGACATTATCGGATTGACGGCCGGGCACCCCGGTAAAACGCTCATAATGCCCCAGGTCCAGATCGGTCTCGGCACCGTCATCGGTGACATAAACTTCGCCGTGCTGGTACGGGCTCATGGTGCCCGGATCAACGTTTAGATAGGGGTCAAGCTTGCGTAAGCGTACCGAATATCCCCGCGATTGCAGGAGGGCGCCAAGTGATGCGGAGAGAAGTCCCTTGCCCAGGGAGGAAACCACGCCGCCGGTAATAAAAATGAACCGCGTCATGGGAGATCAATATACCTTAATTTTCGCATCTGGATACCCTTAATTGATTATCCCTAAATTTTTTTCTAAATCCCAAAAAAGAAGGCCCCGAAGGGCCTTGTTTCCTGTGGGCTGGAGAGTTACTCCGCCCCGCCTTCTTCGCCATCGTCCTGGGCTGGCGGCTCATCCAAACTGGGCAAATCGTCATCCAGCGACAAAGGCGCACTTAAATCATCGCTTAAATTTTCCTGACTAAAGGGTGTTTCAACGTCGGTGACGTCATCAAAAACCGAGCTGCCATCGGTGCGCTGTCCGGAAACCACCGCCAGTAACAGCGAAACACTAATAAACAAAAACGCCAAAATTGAGGTTGCCCGGGTCAAAAGGTTGGCCGCCCCTCTAGCCGACATAAAGCCGCCAAAACCACCGCCACCACCAGGCCCGCCGCCGCCCATACCGAGCGCGCCGCCCTCGGATTGCTGTAAAAGGATCGTTCCAACCAGCGCCAGGGCAATAACTATTTCAATAGCAAGCAAAACTTGAAGCATCTTTATCTCTTATCTTTTTACGCCCGCTTATAAATCGCCAGGCCGATTTGATGTGGGGCTTTTATCCAATAATAAAAGCCTTGGCTAGGGTTTTCTTGGGGTCAGGTTTATTAACCGGCAATAAACAGGTTCATTTAGCGGCCATAATTATGGGGAAGAAGTCGACCGCCTTCAAACTGGCGCCGCCGACCAGAACCCCGTTGACGTTTTTGGTGTCGAGAATTTCCTTGGCATTGCCGCCATTTACAGAGCCCCCGTAAAGGATGCGGATTTTATTGCCCTCCTCGCCAAAGTGATCCACCAGATATTCCCTGATCCAGCCGTGCATTTCAGCAATATCACCCGAATTGGCGGTTCTCCCGGTGCCGATCGCCCAAATTGGTTCATAGGCAATGGAGATTTCTTCGGCATCAAATTCCCTCGGCAATGACTTTTTGACCTGATCCAGAACGTGGCTTTGGGCGGTGCCGCCTTCACGTTCATCCAGGCTTTCGCCAACGCAAATTATGGGGGATAAATCATGGTTCAGGGCCATTTTCGCCTTTTCTGCGATAAATTGACTGCGCTCCCCGTGTTCGCCGTGGCCTGAGCGGCGCTCGGAATGGCCAACGATTACGTAAGCGCATCCGGTTTCCTTGATCATCGAAGCACTGATATTGCCGGTATGGGCCCCACTTTCTGCCCAGTGACAGTCCTGTGCCCCCAACCCGACCGGACTATCAGTCAGCGCTTTGACCGAGGGGAATAAAAGCGTAAACGGCAAGCATAAAACGACATCGCAGTCCGGCATCTTGGCCTCACCAAGGTTATCAACCAGTTGGCCAATTTCCTTGCGGCTTTCCAAAAGCCCGTTCATTTTCCAGTTTCCAGCGATTAATGGCTTCATGTTTGCACCTCTTTTCCTAGGGTCTGAACTCTATAACCGAGTGGAGCGGTGTTGGAACTGAAAAGCCAGTAAAACAGGAGAAAAACACAGGCGATACGGAATATCGACGCGTATTTTCGACGTATTTTAATGGCTTTTCAGACCAACCTCGAAGAGGCCACGCCCAAATCGGCCAGAC
>JAZFRG010000078.1:0-7628 GCA_036445535.1 Sphingomonadales bacterium | reverse complement strand
TAGCGCGAAGCATGCGGTTCAGGGCAATGATCAACAGATAAACCACCCCAACGGCGGCCAGATTGCCCAAGTTACCCGTTTCATCCAGCCGGTTTGGGTTGATAACGGCAAAGGCCTCAGGCAATTTGGTTTCGGCCTTGTGGTGGTCGGCAACGATGATATCTACGCCCGCTTTTTTAGCAGCAAGCAGCGGTTCATAGGACAGCGTTCCGCAATCCACCGTGATGATCACTTTGGCACCTTTTTCAGCCATCGCCAAAAGCGCCGCGGTATTGGGGCCGTACCCTTCCAGTTGGCGATCGGGGATATAAACCTCCAAAGGAACTTCGGTTACCGCTTTGAAATAACGATTGAGCAGCGCCGATGACGTAGCACCATCGACATCATAATCACCGAAAACCCCAACGCCTTCTCCCTTTTCAATGGCGTCGGACAGACGGGTGGCGGCCTTTTCCATGTCTTTTAAAGTGTGCGGGTCCGGCAAGTCGTTTGCCAAAGTGGGGTTTAAAAAGGTTTTTGCGGTCTCTTCAAAAATGCCGCGGCCGGCCATCACCCGGGCGGTAATCTCTGATACGTCAAATTTCTGAGAGAGGGATTGGGCCAGGCGTTCGCCCGCCCCGTCAAGGCGCAACACCCATCTTTTTCCGGTCAGGGATTGCTCAACTTCAAGGCAGGCCTCTGCCATTTCAGGGTCTGAACCGGGTTGCCGAGTGGCGCTGTGTTGGGACTGAAAAGCCAGTAAAACAGGAGAAAAACACAGGCGATACGGCATATCGGCGCGTATTTTCGACGCATTTTAATGGCTTTTCAGTCCAACCTCGGAGAGGCCACGCCCAAATCGCCCAGATCTTTGTCAAAAGCGCTTCAAATAGATTACTATTTTTCATCCCTTTTTCCTTGTTCTGACCGATTTTGGCTGTGGCACAGCCCTCATCGGTAACCCGGTTCAGACCCTAGGAAATCCGGTGGCGGGTTTTGACCCAGCGGATATTGCCGGTCTGCGAGTGCATGACAATCGTGCGGGTGGTAATGGTTCCCGGGTATTTTTTCCTAACCCCTTCCACGAGAATACCGTCGGTCACCCCGGTGGCAGCAAAAAGCACATCGCCAGCGGCCAGATCATGAATGTTATATTTCCGGTTCAAATCGGTGATGCCCCATTTGGCAGCGCGTTTTTTCTCAGTGTCGTTTCTAAACACCAGACGGCCCTGGAACTGGCCCCTAAGACACCTGATCGCAGCGGCGGCCAAAACCCCTTCAGGAGCCCCGCCAACACCCAAATAAATATCAACCCCGGTGCCGGGCATCGCGGTTTCCATAGCGCCTGCGACATCGCCATCGCCAATAAGCTTGATCGAGCACCCAATGGCACGCAACGCTTTGATGGTTTCATCGTGGCGCGGGCGATCCAGAATGCACGCCCGCATATCAGCCGGGGTCACCCCCCTATGGGCGGCCATGGCCTGGACTACCTCGGCGGGTTTTTTATCAAGATCGATGATGCCTTCGGGATAGCCCTCACCAATGGCGATTTTTTCCATGTAGGTATCGGGGGCATTTAATAGCTGCCCATCGTTGGCAAAGGCGACAACCGCCAGCGCATTGGGCATGCCCTTGGCGGTAATTGTGGTGCCCTCCAAAGGGTCAAGCGCGATATCAATTTTAGGGCCTTTGCCGGTGCCTACCTTTTCGCCAATAAACAGCATCGGCGCTTCATCGCGCTCCCCCTCGCCAATGACAACCGTGCCATCGATATCAAGATGATTAAAGGCCCCCCGCATGGCCTCAACGGCGGCGGCATCAGCGGCCTTTTCATCGCCCATCCCGACCAGCTTTGAGGCAGCAATTGCCGCGGCTTCGGTGACCCTGACAACGTCCAGGATAAGCCTGGTTTCAATTTTTTTATGTGATGGCATTGGTGGTAAACCCCCTGAAATTTATGCCTGGATTTTCTAGCATGCGCAACCCCCATGCGCAACCAACCGCTTTATAAAAAAAGCCGCGAGGGGTGACCCCACGGCTTTAATTTATCTGAAATTTGAGGCCTAGTTTTTTGCTTTATCCTTGGCAGCCTTTTTGCGCTCTTTCATGGCATCGCGCTGAGCTTGGTGGTCTTCGCGCATGGCGCTCCACTCCTCCTTGTGGCGGGCCCGCATTTCCTCAGTAGCAGCCCTAAAACCATCCTTGTCCTCGCCATATTCGGTGCGTAGCGCGGCGCGTTCGCTCTGTTGGCGGCCCCGCAACGCTTTAACATCCGCGCGGTGGCCCTTGCGCATGACCAGGTCATCGGCCTTTACCCCTTCCCTTCCGGACATCATGCCATCGGGCCCCTCATTGCCATTTGCCCGGTCCTTCATGCCGCCTTTACCATTGCCCATGGCCTTTTCTTTATTTTTGCCTTTGGCTTTATGCTCAGCTTCCATGGCGTCTTCTTCAGCTTCCCTAACTTCTTCAGCCTCTTCCGCAGCTTCTTCAGCGGCTTCCATGGCATCCTCCTCAGCCTCCTTAGCTTCTTCGGCGGCCTCTTCCGTCTCAATTTCAGTGACTTCAGCCTCATCGCCGGCGGCTTCCAGCTTAGCTTCAGCTTCTTCAATTTCTTCCTCAGCGTCTTCAGCTAAATCCTCATCGGCCTCTTCAGCTTCCTCTTCAGGGCTGTCCATCCCTTCATTGAGGGCCTCGACCTCTTGCTCCAATTCGGTCACATCTTCTTCGGCTTCTTCGACGACTTCATCGTCAGACATCGCTTCTTTGGCATCGTCCATGGCCTCTTCGGCATCTTCAAAAGCGTTCAGGATTTCATCGACGACGCTGTCGTCTTCCTCCTGAGCCATTAAAGGTAGAACGCTGAGTGAAATGGCGGCAATTGCGCCGGGCAACGTGATTTTCCAAAATTTCATCTTCCCCTCCTGAAATTTTTTATGTGAAATCTACTGATTACCCTAGGCCAGCTTGTAAAGCTTACGTCGGTTTTTTTAATTCCGCAAACCCAAAGCCCTAAATCGCAATTAAACCAGCACCAACGCGGCGCCCCTCAAGGGTTAAAACGTTATAGGTTCTAGCCGCCGCCCCGGTGGTCATAATCTCCACCGGGAGCCCCAAGGTTTTTTCTAATTTTCGCCCTAAAATAACCTGATCAACAACCTCTTCGCCCAACCCCAAAAGTAAAAATTCGGGCGGGTTTGCTAATTCCAAAAGCGGTTTAAGCGATGGTTTGGTAATGGTTTTATTGGGTTTTAGCGGCCAAAGATAAAACCCGTTGGCAAAAACCAGAAGGTGGCCCTCGTGGCGCTTGCCGCCCAAACTAAACCCGCCCTCCCCATAGCCTGAAATCAGGACCAGGTCAGCGCGCTTTTGTTCGGACATTTCCATCGAGGTTGTCTAGACGCCGGCTTCCTCTGCCGTGAAATCGGTGCCTTTTAGTTTTAGATAAATCAGCGCCGGCGAAGCGATGAAAATAGACGAATAGGTGCCAACGAAAACCCCCCAGATCATCGCGGCGGTAAAACCGCGGATCACTTCGCCGCCAAAGGTAAACAGCGACACCAGCGCAATCAGGGTGGTTAAAGAGGTTACCAGGGTCCGGCTTAAGGTATTATTGATGGATAAATCCAAAAGATCCTCAAGTTTCATTTTCCGGAATTTACGCAAATTTTCTCTGATACGGTCAAAGACCACCACGGTATCGTTCAAACTATAGCCAACGATGGTCAGGATGGCGGCGATAATTGAGAGATTAAACTCAAGTCCTGTCAAAACAAAAAAGCCGATCGTTAGGACAACATCGTGTACCAGGGCCATCACCGCGCCGACCCCAAAATGCCACTCAAAGCGGAACCAGATATAAATCAGCACTGCGCCAACGGCAAAAACCACCGCCAGGATACCATCGCGCACCAATTCGGATGAAACCTGCCCGCCAACCACTTCTTCCCGCTCTATGGTCATCTCAGGCATCAAGGAGCTTAAAACTTCCTTGGCGGCATCTGCAGCCACCTTGTTTTCAGGCTCGCTGCCCTGGGCCTCAATAATAACCAGCATTTCTTCGGGGGTGCCAAACTCCTGAACCGAGACACTGCCAAGGTTCAACCCCGACAAGCCGGTCCGGACCTCGCCAATTTCTACCGCAACAGGATTTTTAATGTGGAACATTATGCCGCCGGCAAAGTCGATCCCGAGATTTAGCCCCTTGGTGGCAAATAAACCGATTGAGGCGACCATCATGATCAATGAAAAGATAATCGAAATTTTACGATATTTCAAAAACTTGAACTGGGTATTTTCCGGAATAATTCTAAGCATCAATAATACCCCTTAAGCCTTAAGCGTCTTTGGTCGTGTGCGTTTCAACCAGGTTGCAACCATAAACCGGGTCAGGGTCACGGCGGAAAACACCGAGGAGATAATTCCGATTGATAGGGTTACCGCAAACCCCCTGACCGGCCCGGTGCCGTACTGGAACATGACGATGGCGGCAATCAGGGTGGTGATATTGGCATCCATAATGGTGCTCATGGCCGAGGAATACCCGGCACTTACCGCCTGCAAGGGCATTTTCCCGGTTCGAAGTTCTTCGCGGATGCGCTCAAACACCAGAACATTGGCATCGACCGCCATGCCGATGGTCAGGACAATCCCGGCAAAGCCCGGCAGAGTCAGGGTCGCCCCCAAAAGCGACAAGGCGCCGGCGATTAAAACCAGGTTGATAAAAAGCGCGACATTGGTAGCCAGACCAAACCCCCGGTAATAAATCAGGATAAAGAAAACCACCGCCGCCAGGGCGACCATAGAAGCCAGCTTACCAGCCTTAATCGAATCTGCCCCGAGGCCTGGGCCGACATCCCTTTGCTCCATAACAATCAAGGGGGCCGGTAGGGCGCCTGCCCTAAGAAGAGCGGCCAGTTCGGTGGCCGATTCAACCGTGAAGGAACCACTAATTTGTGCGCGGCCCTGACAAATCGCCTCGTTAATTACCGGCGCGCTGATAATTTCATCATCCAGGACAATAGCAAACTGGCGGTTTACATTTTCCTGGGTGACCCGACAAAAAGCTTGAGCCCCTCTGGAATCAAAACTGATCGAGACCAGCGGCAAGCCGTTTCGCTGATCAAACCCGGGGTTGGCATCTGTGAGGTTTTCCCCTGAGACCATGGCGCGTTTTTGAACGGCTATCATGAAGGGCGGAAGCTCTTCGCCGTCAACCGTGGTTTCAACAGCACCGGCCATTGGCAAGGCCATAGAGCGGGGTGGAATGCGGCCCGCGTCAATGTCATCCTGGGTCACCGTGATGTCGACCAAATGAAAACTTAGCTTGGCGGTTTGGTTTAAAATGGTTGGATCCAGCGTCTCCCCCGGTACCTGAACCAAAATCCGGGTATCGCCCTGGCGCGCAACCGTGGGCTCCTTGGTGCCCAGTTCATCAATCCGGCGGCGCACCGATTCAACCGATTGTTCCACCGCCTTGGTGTTGATCTGGTTTAGGCCCTCTTCGGTATTGGAAAGGGTAATGGTGTTCCCGCTTTGGGTAACTTCAAGGCTTTCAGAGGCGGCCACCAAAATACTGGTGGAAACCGGCACCGATAAATCCTCAATCATGTCATAGGCGCGGGCCAGGTCGGCCTCATTCCTGATATTCAGGGTGACGATGTTATCTTCGGATACCCTCAGGTCGGTAAATCTGATCCGCTCGGAGCGCAAAATCCGCCTGACATCATCGGCCAAAGCATTAGCGCGCTCGGTCCGGACCGCCGCGACATCAACTTCCAAAAGCACGTAAGTCCCGCCTTGCAAATCCAGCCCCAGGCTGATTTTATCGTGGGGATACCAGTCCGGCAGGTCATCTAAAACCGAGGGCGGCAACACGTTCGGCGAGGCAAACATGAACCCCAGCAAGACCGTGAGGAATATGGCGAATTTTTTACTTTTTGAAAATTGTAACATTGGTGCCTGGGTGGATCCCTTACTTTTTTGTAACGACGGGGGCGGGTTTGTTTTTAGGATCCACCGCTGACAAGGTGGCTTTGACCACCCTAACAACCACGCCCTTGGCAATCTCAACCTCGACGTCATGATCCTGAACCCGAACGACCTTGCCGATCAGGCCGCCACCGGTAGTGACGGTATCGCCGCGGGCCACAGCGGCGACCATAGCCGTGTGTTCTTTTTGCCGTTTCATTTGCGGGCGAATAAGTAAGAACCAAAAAATTACCGCGATTAAAATCATCGGCATGATCGATAGAATATCCATGAATAGTGTCCTTAGGTGGTTAAACTCGGGCGGGACTATAGCCCGAACGGTTATTAAAAGAAAAGCATTGTTTTGATGGATTTCAAGGGTTGGTCTTGAGTTTTTAAACAGAAAGAGGGTTCGTGGAGTTCCAAATGGTTCCGTGACAGGAAAAAGACCGAAAACTATGCCCCCATAGTCGAGGTTTTTTGACGTATCACGGGGCCATTTGGAACCCACCCCTTGGGGCGCGCCCAAAAGGGCCATTTTTGCGTCAAAAGTTGTTTTTTTAGATGGCTAAACTTCACAACTTTTTCCTAAAACTGACACTTTTTTTCAGCGCCGAACACCTTTCCTGTTTATAAACCCAAGACCAGGCTAACTATTTATTCTAGCCCTCTAAATAACTTGTCGGGTTGACCGCCCGGGTTCCCTTCCTGATTTCAAAGTGCAATTGCGCTTCGCTGACATCCCCGGTGACCCCCGCCCAGGAAATAATGTCGCCGCGCTTGACCGCATCGCCGCGCTTAACAAGTAGCCGGTCGTTGTGGGCATAGGCCGTGACCCAGCCCCCCTGGTGGCGAATAAGGATCAAATTGCCGTACCCCTTAAGGCCATCATCGGCATAAACAACTACGCCTGCGTCCGCCGCCTTAATGGGTTCCCCGCGCCGGGTTTTAATGTTGATCCCATCGTTATGCAGGCCGCCGTCCTTGGCACCAAAGGTCGACAGGATATCGCCCCGGACCGGCCACAGAAAGCGCGAACCTTCGCGGGGCGGCAATGCGACATTCAAGGTCGTCTGCGGGGCCCCAGAACCCGCCTTACCGCCGGGGATTTTTAAAACCTGGCCAACAGCTAATCGATATGGCGATCTTAAATTATTGGCCCGGCTCAAGGATGTTAAATCTACCCCGTAGGCGCGGGAAATGGAATACAGGGTATCGCCCTTTTTTACCGCATAAGACCGCCCGCCGGATAAAATTAAGGTATCGCCCGGGTGCAACACATAAGGGGGCCTCAAATTATTGGCCGAGATGATCGCCCTGGGATCGGCGCCGGTGCGCCGCGCAATGGCATAAACGGTATCGCCTTTTCGGACCGTCACGGACCCGGACCCTGATGAACTAGCGGCGCCGGCAGAGCGTCCCGGCGGGGTCGGTTTGTCGTTTGGGATCGGCACCGGGATCGGGGCGTTCCTGACCCGGTAGACCGGCTCGATACTTGAGGGGTCAACAGCCGCTCCGCCACCGCCAAAACAGCCGCTTAAAACGAGGCTGAAAATCAAAACTAAAATGCTGGTCGGGGCGCTGGGTTTCATCTTGCCTTTGAGTGTACGCGGCAATCAAGATTCTGGCAATCTCTAGGACTAGGACTTTTTGATTTTTTTCAGGCCACCCATGTA
>JAZFRG010000077.1:0-4801 GCA_036445535.1 Sphingomonadales bacterium | reverse complement strand
CTTCGGTTAACTTCAAGCTGGAGTGCAAGGTTTCACGGACGATGTTATGTACGCCCAAATCCCTCAATTGGTAGGCATGCTTGCGGTTCCGGGCGCGGGCGAAGATCGGCACATCCGGGAAATGCTTCCTTACCACGGCAGCGGTTTTCAAGGAGGCATCGACATCATCAATGGCGAGGATGAAAGCCGCAGCCTTTTTAGTCCCTGCAGCTTTCAAAAGGTCAAGCCGCGAAGCATCGCCGTAATGAACCTTGGCACCAAATTTTTTTACGAAATCAATCTGGCTTTGATTTTTCTCAAGAGCCGTGAACGAAATCCCCTTGGCACGCATAATTCTGGAAGCGATTTGGCCAAAACGCCCATACCCGGCAATAATGACATCACCGACCTCGGGTGTTTCATAATCCGGTTCATGTTTGCGTCCGGCCATGTGACCATAAAAACGGTCCAACACCAGAATCAGGACCGGGGTTACCGCCATTGACAAGGCCACCACCAGCACCACCATGGAAGCGGTTTCGGCTCCGAAAAGTCCAATCCCTGCGGCCAGGGCGGCAATCACAAAAGCGAATTCTCCGCCTTCTGACAGGAGCGCCCCGAGCCGAAGTGCCCCATCGTTTTTTAAGCCCGCCAATTTACCGGCCGCGACTAGCCAAACAAATTTGATGGCAACAAGGCCCACCACCAGGCCGAGCACAGATAACGGCGCAGAGGCCATCAAACCAAGGTTAATCGACATCCCCACGGCGATAAAAAACAGCCCCAACAAAAGCCCCTTGAAGGGTTCAATGTTGGCCTCCATCTCGTGGCGAAATTCGCTGTCGGCCAGAAGCACCCCGGCAAGAAATGCCCCGAGGGCCATGGATAACCCAACAAATTCCATCAAAAGAGCTGTGGCTGCCACTACCAAAAGGGCCGCTGCTGTCATGACCTCCTGGAGGCCAGCCTTGGCGACAAGCCGCAAAAAAAACTGCAGCAAATAACGCCCGCCAATGATCACCACGGCGATCGCCCCAAGGCCCTTTGCCACCGCGACAAATGAAAAACCCCCGGCATCGGTGCTGACCAAAAGCGGAATGATGACCAACAAGGGAATTGCCGCCAGATCCTGAAACAGCAAAACCCCGAAGCCGGTGCGGCCATAGGGGGTGGCAATCTCTTGGCGTTCGGCAAGCGTTTGTAGGCCCAGGGCGGTTGAAGACAGCGCCAACGAAAACCCAATAACCGCGGCGACCATCAAAGGCTGGCCAATAAAATAAACCGCCCCGGTTAAGGCCGCCCCGGTCAAAAGAACCTGCGCCGAGCCGATGCCAAAAACCGCCCGCCTTAAGGTCCACAATCGTTTGGGGTTCAGCTCAAGCCCAATAACAAAAAGCAGCAGCACGACACCAAACTCGGCGAAATGCAGCAATTCCCCGGCATTGTAAAAGGTTCCAAACCCGAAAGGGCCTAAAATTACCCCGGCGATGAGATAACCCAGAACCGATCCAAGTCCCAGAAAACGGGCTATCGGGACGGCCAAAACCGCGGCGGCGAGAAAAATCGCTGCCTGTTCAAAAAAGGTCATTTAAAAACTCCCAAAAGGATCTCCCCAAAGTAACCATCTTTTTACCAGATAGGGAAGAGGGTGAAGTCGCCGAAAAAAAGTGAAAACCTCTTGAGACATAGAGTAATTTTGTTACTTAAGGTAAGTTGACAAATACTGTTAAACAATCTATAATTGTATCTTGGGTTATACATTAGGGGAGGTTTATCATGCTGACTAGTCGGAGTCTGAGGCGGTATCTCAAAATTTTCAAAATATTCAATTTGGTTGGAATTTTCTTCCTGCTTTTTCCGTTTTCTGGATTTGCACAAGAGGATTTTCCGGTAGCTGGAACGGCGGCCGTTATTGAAAAGGCAGAAGAGGCGGGCACTGTTCGTGTGATTGTACGTATCGCACCGAGCGTGGCACCTGATGGGGTTGAGCTTTTGGGGGCAGTGCTGGCGGGCGCACAGAGCGACCTAGAGGGCTTTATGGCAAAGCAAGGTGTCGAGCGGGCAGAACCAATAACAGGCCTTCCATTTATGGTTTTAGAAGTTGACAGGGATCAGTTACAGGCATTGTTGGAGAGCGGCCAAATCGACGCCGTCTACGAAGATAAAATTGAGCAGGGCTACCTCGCTGACAGCGTTCCTCTAATCGATGCACCCCAAGCTTGGGCCCTTGGAGCAACGGGAACCGGGCAGGCCATAGTAGTTTTGGATACCGGGGTTGATTCCGCTCATCTGTTTCTTGGCGGGAGAGTTGTATCCGAGGCGTGCTATTCGACAAACTCAGGCTTAAATGGCTCCACAACGGTATGCCCGAACGGCCAACCAAACCAAATTGGCATAGGGGCTGGGATGAATTGTTTAATTTCAATTTTTGGCTGCAATCACGGTACGCATGTTGCAGGGATTGCCGCTGGAAGCGGTCTAACCTTCTCCGGAGTAGCCCCCGATGCCGGTATCATTGCCATTCAGGTCTTTTCCCGTTTTGACAATCAAACTGGAGGCCCGGCGGTTTGTGCCAATTTTGGTCTTCCCTCGCCCTGTGCCCTCACATATACATCTGATCAAATAAGGGGGCTTCAACGTGTTATTGACCTGGCTGGAAATTTTGATATTGCCGCCGTTAATATGAGCTTGGGTGGTGGCAGGGAATCCAGCGCTTGTGACACCGACCCGCGGAAACCATTAATTGACCAGTTGAGGGCTTTAGGGATTGCCACGGTGATTGCTTCTGGCAATGACGGCTTTTCGGATTCCGTAGGCGTGCCCGGCTGTATTTCATCCGCCGTCACGGTGGGCTCGACCACAAAGAGTGATATTGTGTCCAGTTTTTCCAACAGTGCGAATATGGTTGATCTTCTTGCCCCCGGTTCTAGCATCAATTCTTCCGTCCCGGGGGGTGGTTTCGATTTATTTGACGGAACGTCGATGTCAACCCCACATGTGGCAGGGGCATTTGCAGTCCTTCAATCTGGGGCTCCTGCTGCTACAGTTGATGATATTGAGAACGCACTGAAGAACACGGGCCAACCGATCACAGACCCTCGCAACAATTTGGTCAGGCCACGGATAGATCTGGATGATGCCTTAAATCAGGTAAGCCCGCAGGGTGTTCCTGATAACCTGGGTTTAACCCTTGCTAAACCAAACAAACGACTTAGGAAAAACAAAACTATGGGTGTAACCGCAACGGTTACCCGGGCGGGAAACCCTGTCGCCGGGGCAACGGTCAACTTCAGCACCGCAGATTCTGCGCTTATGACCGTTTCACCAACCTCCGAAACAACCAATGCCTCAGGGGTTGCACAAGCAACGCTGCGGGGGGAAGCGGGCAGAAGAGACCGCACCACCACTTCAGTAACGGCTGAGGTGGCTGGAACAAGTTTGCAAGAAACCGAACCGGTTAAAGTTCCTGACCTTTCGGTGATGGGTTTTATTTTCCTGCTTTTAGGGCTGGCGGCCCTGTTTATGATTTCAGGCCGTAGGAGGTACGATTAAAGCCCATGATTCCCGTTAAAAACGAGCAGCTCCGTCTTTTTTGGGCGATGGTTATAAATGGGGGGCTGCTGGCAGTTTTCTACCAGGGGCAGATTTTTGAGACGTTCTTTAGCGGCATAACCACAAGGCTTGCTCTCTCGACTGCGGAATTCCTGAAAATATCTGGTTTGGCTGCAACAGCCCAAGGCAACCTAATCCTTACATCCGGGACGGTTTATGAGGTTTCTTATCTCTGTACCGGTTTTCTTCTGATTGCCTGGCTGGCTGTTTTTATGTTGGCATCGTTCGCTCCGCCACGTTTCAAAGTTGCTGGAATAGTTATTGGTTCCCTTTCCCTTTTAGTTTTGAATCAGATCCGCATTGTACACGTTATTCTGGTTGGGGAGACCGACCCGGAAATGTTCCAATTAGTCCACGACATTTATTGGAATGGCGCCTTGATCCTTTTTGTTCTGGTGTTTTTCTCTATCTGGCGAAGTTGGATTCCCTACCAAAAAGGAAAAACAAGACCAGAATTTTTTAGACATAAAATGGCCTAAATCAGTTACGATAATTGAAAATTATCAGGAGTGTTTTGGTAATCGTTACCTCTTTTATACAGAGATGGACTTTTGCCGGTTATGCTCTCAAAAGAGAGATATTATTTTTTAATCTTTGATGATTTGAGCGTGGTTGTGTTTATCGGGCTAAAAATTTCTACGGAGTAGCCAGCATGAATAACCAAAGCGGCACAAATATTTCCAAACAATTTATGCTTTTAATCGGGCTGTTTTCCTGGATATTGATAGGTTTTTCCTTCGTTGTTTTGGAAGTTTCGGCTTCAATCAAAGACAACACAACACAGGAAGCTCTCGTCGAAACCATAAATGAACTAAAAGCAAAAGCTGCAACCACACCTGTTCGTGTAATCGTAAGGCTGGGGGTTGATGAAATTGACGGCGACCTTTTCGTTTGCAATGCCAAAGCTAGACTTACAGAGATTATGAAAAAGGCAGGGGTGACCCAGATTGAAGCCATCGAAGGACAGCCAATGATGGTCATGGAACTTACAGCTGATCAACTGGATCATTTACTAGCAAGCGGATTTGTAGAATTCGTTCAAGAGGACAAAATTGAAGGCCTGTACTGACAGTTTTGACACCCAATTAACAACAGTCCCCTCATATCCCTGCCAGGAGTTTTATTCCTGGACCCACCTATTCAACGCTTTAAGAAAAACTTCTTTATTAACCAATTCCCAGACCTCACGCCTGAACGAATCTAAAAAGCA
>JAZFRG010000076.1:0-2164 GCA_036445535.1 Sphingomonadales bacterium | reverse complement strand
ACCAGACAAATGCCGGGCTGGCCTTTTAATTTACCGTAGGCATCCGCCATATTCGAGGCCCCAGATTCGTGCCGGCAGGTGTAAAGGGTGATATTTTCCCGGGCATCATAAAGGGCATCAAGGATGGGCAGGTAACTTTCGCCGGGCACACAAAAGGCGGTATCGCTGCCATGTTCTAAAAGCGCTTCAACAACGGCTACGCCGCCGGTTCGATTTGTGCTTGTCCCCAAATTTAATCCCCAGAAAAGGCGAAATTGGCGCCAAAACGGTTTTCGATAAAGTCTTCAAAAGAAATCTCTTCCTGACGGACCAAACCCTTATCTTTGATTTTTCCGTGCGCCAGCATATCCAGTACCGCACAAACCCCGGACGCTGTGGAAATCTGAATGCCGCTCCTGATTTCGCCGTCGATTTCACGGGAATAAATTTTGTTGGTATAGGTTTCCTGCATCAAGCGGCCATTTTTTTCGCCGCTAACCGTGACATATATAAGGACCACATCCTGCAAAGTGTGGGGGATCGCACGCTCAAAGATTACCTTCAATTCATCCGGGCACTCGGAGAATCTCAGATCCTGGATCAGCATTTTCATGAGATCCCGGTGACCGGGATAGCGAATGGTTTTGTAGGTCAAATGCCTGACTTTACCCTCAAGGGTTTCCGCCAGGGTACCAAGGCCCCCGGAGGTGTTGAAGGCCTCATACTCGACGCCGTCCAGGGTAAAATGCTCGAGATCAGCAAGGGCCGCGACTTCTTTCATTTTGCCATCATGGACCGCTTCGCAGGGTTTGATGTATTCGTTGATCAGGCCATCGGTTGACCAGGTCAGGTTATATTTAAGCGCGTTTGATGGAAATTGCGCCAGCGCCCCAACCCGTAAGCAAACCTCTTTTAGGGTATCAAACCGGCTCGCCAAACCGTGCGCCGCAATCGAGATAAAACCCGGCGCCAAACCGCACTGGGGGATAAAAGCGCAATTAGCCTTTGCCGCCAACTCCTTCACGAGTTTGGTGCTTTTGACATCTTCGGTTAAATCCAGATAGTGAACTTCGGCCTTGGCGGCAGCTTTTGCAATATGGCCATTTAGCTGGTGGGGGGCGGCGGAGAGGACAGCAAACTTGCCATCCATTGCTTTTAAGATGGCGGCTTCATCGGAAAAATCCAAAGTCAGGGTTTTGATGGTTTTATTGGCCGCAAATTTTTCAAGATTGATTTTATCAAAATCGGCAACGGTCACTTCATAATCACCGGTGGACGATAAAAGTGAAGCAATCATTTCGCCGATCTTGCCGGCCCCAAGAAGCAGAATATTTTTCATTTATTACCTCAGGAATTGGATGAATTTCGGCGAAACCATAGCCCCATAAAACTTACTTTGGAAGGTAAATTTTTACTCGTTTTGAAAATCGTATACCGAACCCAGCTTTAGAATACCGGTTAGTTCATCCAGAGCCTTAAAGCTTTCCTCCATCAAGGCCGGATCAGTCAGGTCATCAGCCGAAAGCCGGTCGCGGTAATGGGCCTTAACCCAGGTGCATAGCTCCTCATAAAGCCCATCATTCATGATGACGTTTGCCCCCAGCGAGCTTTGCTCCTCTTCGGTTAAAACCACACGAAGGCGAAGGCACGCCGGTCCACCGCCGTTGCGCATGCTTTGACGGACATCCAAAAACGCGGTCCTGCCGATCGGTTGGTTGCCGGCAATCAGGCCCTCAAGATAATTTTTGGTATTGGGGTTCTCTTTAGCCTCCAGGGGTAAAATCAGCGTCATTTGTTCCTCGCCCGGGATCGAGATCAGCTGCGAATTAAAAAGATAAGAGCCCACGACATCTTGAAGGCTGACCTGATCCTTGGGAACCTCAATAAAGTGCAGGTCCATGTCGCCTGCCTTTTTTTGCAATTCGGTTTGCAGGGAAGCGGGGTCAACAAAAGCTTCTTCATGATAGAAAAATACATTTTTATTGCTGACCGAAACGACATCGTTGTGGAAAGCGCCGCCATCAATGGCTGCCGGGTTTTGCTGAACGAAATGGGTCTGATCCGGGTCAAGCTGATGCCGTCGGGCAATCGCCTCAGAGGCTTCCAGGGTTTGGCGCCTAGGAAATTTTTTCTGGCTGCTGTCCTTATCGAATGCTTGGCGGCCATAAACAAAAAGCTGCAGACC
>JAZFRG010000075.1:0-2765 GCA_036445535.1 Sphingomonadales bacterium | reverse complement strand
TGAGGGCTGTGCCACAGCCAAAATTGGTCAGACCAAGGAATAAGAGAAGAAAAATAGCCATCTATTTGAAGCGCTTTTGACAAAGGTCTGGCCGATTTGGGCGGGGCCCCCTTTAAATAGTTATTTTGGGGGTTGTCCTGAAAAGCCATTAAAATTCGTCGAAAATACGCGCCGATACCTCGTATCGCCTTTGTTTTTCTCCTTTTTTACTGGCTTTTCAGTTCCAACACAGCTCCACTCGGCAACTGAGGTCAGACCCTAATGTTTGATATTGCCGGCACCGAACTACTGCTTCTGATTTTGCTGGCGGTTATTTTCGTTGGCCCCAAAGACCTGCCCCGATTAATGCGATCCTTAGGCGCTTTTGTTAGAAAAGCCCGGATGATGGCGCGCGATTTCCAGCGTTCCCTCGAAGACATGGCCAATGAAACCGACCTGGCCGACTTCAAAAAACAGGCCCAGGACATCAAAAAACAGGCGCTGGATGCCAAAAAAGAGGTCTCCGATGGCCTAAAACCAGCCGTAGACCCTGTAATTAGTGGCTCAGAGGCCAAAAAAACCCCAAAAAGGCGTAAAAAATGAGCGCTGGGGCCGAAAAAACCGCCGATGCCACCAAGGCCCCCTTGATGGAGCATTTGCTTGAGCTCCGGTCCCGCTTGATCAAATCATTCCTGGCGCTGTTCCTGGCCTTTGGCGTTTGTTATTATTTTTCTGATGAGATTTATAACTTTCTGGTGCGGCCACTCTATGAGGCCTTAGAGGGCATGGAGGGGCGGCGGATGATATTCACCGGCCTCGCCGAAGCCTTTTTCACCCAATTGAAAGTGGCTTTTTATGCCGCGCTGTTTGTTGCTTTCCCGCTGATTTCGATCCAGATCTGGAAGTTTGTCGCGCCCGGCCTTTACAAAAATGAGAAGTCTGCGTTTCTGCCGTTCTTGATTGCAACCCCTGTTTTATTTACCGCCGGCGGTGCGCTAGTGTATTATTTTGTCATCCCCTTGGCGTGGCGTTTTTTCTTGGGCTTCGAGCAACCGGGCGGGGAGGGCACCCTGCCGATTGAGCTTGAGGCCCGGGTCGGGGAATATTTATCATTAGTGATCAAACTTATTTTTGCTTTCGGGATTTCTTTCCAGCTGCCCATCTTATTGCTGCTTTTGAATAGAGCCGGGATCATGAGCCTCGAGAACCTTAAAAAAGGCCGGCGCTATGCCATCGTCATGGCCTTTGCTTTTGCCGCTATAATGACCCCGCCCGATGTAATTTCCCAGATTGCGCTTGGCATTCCCATCGTGCTCCTTTACGAATTATCGATAATTGCCATCCAATTGACGGGGAAAAAGAAAACAGATGCATGACATTAAATTCATCCGCGAACATCCAAAGGATTTTGACGCTGCTCTAAAGCGGCTTGGTCATGAGGCGCTTGCCACCAAAATTATGGGCATGGATGAAGAATTGCGGGCCCTGATTACCGCGTTGCAGGAAGCCCAGTCAAAACGCAACGACCTGTCCAAACAAATTGGTATCTTAAAGGCCAAGGGCGAGAGCGCCGAGGCGGTCATGGCGGAAGTGGCGGGCCTTAAAAAAGAAGTTCAGGACGGGGCCGAAAAAGAACGGGTCTTAAAAGAAAAGCGCGATGCCTTTATTGCCGAAATACCAAATTTGCCCGAGACATCCGTTCCCGATGGCAAGGATGAGACGGACAACCCGGTGCTGCGCGAGGTCGGCAAAAAACCCGATCTTGGTTTTGAAGCCAAACAGCATTTTGATCTTGGTGAAGATTTGGGGCAGATGGATTTTGAGGCCGCCGCGAAAATGTCGGGCGCGCGCTTTGTGATTTTAAAAGGAGGCCTTGCCCGGCTGGGGCGGGCGCTGGGTCAGTTCATGCTGGATCTGGCTTTGGCCGGGGGTTACGACGAAGTTTCAACCCCGTCACTGGTCAGGGGAGAGGCCCTTTTCGGCACCGGCCAATTGCCAAAGTTTGAGGATGATTTGTTCAAAACCACCGATGGCCGGTTTTTAATTCCAACTTCCGAAGTGACGTTATCCAACATCCACCGCGAAAGTATTTTGGCAGAAGAAGAATTTCCTATTCGCTATGCCGCGCTGACGCCCTGTTTCCGGGCCGAGGCCGGATCAGCGGGCAAGGACACCAGAGGAATGATCCGCCAGCACCAGTTCACCAAGGTCGAGATGGTGACGATCACGACCCCGGAAAACTCCCTTGAGGAACTGGAGCGGAAAGTCGGCTGCGCCGAAGAAGTTCTTAAAAAATTGAAGATCGCCTACCGGGTGGTGGAGCTGTGCACCGGCGACCTTGGATTTTCCGCCCGGAAAACCTACGACATCGAGGTTTGGCTGCCGGGCCAGGATACCTACCGTGAAATATCTTCCTGTTCCGATTGCGGGGATTTCCAGGCGCGGCGGATGAATATGCGCTACCGGCCTGGAGGCGAAAAGCAAACCCGGTTTCCGCACACTTTAAATGGCTCGGGCCTGGCGGTTGGCCGGACGCTCGTGGCGGTTTTGGAAAATTATCAAAACCAGGATGGCACGATCACGGTGCCCGACGCCCTCCAACCCTACATGGGCGGCCTGAAAAAAATCGAAAAAGCTTAGATTGCCAGTTCCCGCTTTGCCCGGTACACTCAAAGGCAAGATGAAAGCGCCAATCCCGACCAGCATTTTTGTTCTGATTTTCAGCCTCGTTGTAAGCGGCTGTTTTGGCGGTGGCGGAGCGGCTGTTGATCCCTCAAGTATTGAGC
>JAZFRG010000074.1:0-15202 GCA_036445535.1 Sphingomonadales bacterium | reverse complement strand
TCACTTACCACCAGGAACGGAATATCATCACTATATTCAAAGCGAATGCGGCCGGGCCGTGACATGCTTAACTTGCCCTCGATTAAAGACCCCGACGAGATTTGAACAAAGTCCGCGGTCATGGTTTTAATATTATTGAGGTAGTTTTCAATATCAGAGATCTCGGCGCCAATCTTGGTCTCACTAACCTCAACGGTTTCCAGTTCAGGAAGGGGTTTTTCCTGAGCAGTCGCCAAGGGCAGGGTAAAACCAATCCCGGCAATGATAAGCGTATTTAAAAAAAGTTTTCGCATGTCGTCCTTTATTTTTTATAATTGTGGCAAATTGGAGGTGAACCGGGGCTGAACGCGGTTACCTTTTTGGGGTAAGAACTTCCCGCCGGCCTTTACTATTAGGCTCACTTACCACCCCCATAGCCTCCATCTCTTCGATCAGGTTCGCGGCCCGGTTATAACCAATTTGCAAACGCCGCTGAAGATAACTGGTTGAGGCTTTTCTGTCACGCTGGACAATATCAATGGCCTTATCCAAGAGTTCGTTACCGCTTGAGCCCGGGCTTTTTCCGCCAGGAATGAACGGGCTATCGAACCCGCCCTCTGGTTCTTCGGTGACATTGTGGATGTAATCAGGGCGGGCACCACTTTTTAAAACTTCGACGACTTTTTCAACTTCCTGGTCGCTGACAAAGGGTCCGTGGACCCTGGTTATGCGACCACTTCCGGTCATAAACAGCATATCACCCGCGCCTAAAAGCTGTTCGGCACCTTGTTCGCCAAGGATCGTCCGGCTGTCAATTTTTGAGGTCACCTGAAAGGCAATCCGGGTTGGGAAATTGGCTTTGATGGTACCGGTAATCACGTCAACGGAGGGGCGCTGGGTTGCCATCACCAGATGAATCCCTGCGGCACGCGCCATTTGTGCAAGGCGCTGAACCGTGGCTTCAACGTCTTTGCCGGCAACCAGCATAAGATCGGCCATCTCATCAATAACGATGACAATTTGGGGCAGGGGTTTTAAATCAAATTCCTGCATTTCATAAACCGGCTCACCAGTTTCATTGTTAAAGCCGGTTTGAATTCGTTTCTTGATGGTTTTGCCTTGTTTGACCGCCTGGCCTACCTGGCGGTTAAAAGCGGTCAAGCTGCGGACCCCCAACTTTGACATCGCCCGGTAGCGGTCTTCCATTTCCTTAACCGCCCATTTCAGGGCAATTATGGCTTTCCTGGGCTCGGTCACAACCGGCGTTAAAAGGTGGGGGATGCCATCATAAACCGAAAGCTCAAGCATTTTTGGGTCAACCATAATAAAGCGGACTTCTGCGGGGCTGAGGCGATAAAGCAGGGATAAAATCATGGCGTTCAAGCCAACCGATTTCCCAGACCCGGTGGTTCCGGCCACCAATAAATGCGGCATCGCCGCCAGATCAGTTATAACCGGTCCGCCGCTTATATCTTTGCCCAGGGTTAATGGCAGCGCGCCGCGACTTTTTTCGAAATCTTCGGAGGAAAGGACATCGCGGAGATAAACGGTTTTGCGTTTGCTGTTGGGAAGCTCAATGCCAATAACATTACGACCAGGAATCACGGCTACCCTTGCCGAAATAGCACTCATCGAGCGGGCGATATCATCAGCCAGACCAACGATCCGGGAGGCTTTAATCCCCGGCGCCGGTTCCAGCTCATACAATGTCACCACCGGGCCCGGCCAAACCTTTGTAATTTCTCCCTGAATACTGAAATCATCCAAAACACTTTCCAGCAACCGGGCGTTTTGCTCCAGGGCGGCCTTGTCAACTTTTTCCCTGGGGTTGTCCTTTGGCCCGGTCGATAAAAGGTCCAGCGTTGGCAGTTTGAAATCTTTTAAATCTCCAAAATCAAGATGAGTCTGGCTTTCCTTGGTTTGGCGTTGCCCGCGTTTGGGTTTGGCCGGGGTTTTTACGTCTGCCTGGTGAGAAGCTAGTTCGCCAAAAGAAGGGTCACGGCGTTTGCTTTTTCGCCTGGGCAATTTATGATCGTCTTTTTTAAACAGCCCGATCAGGCCAGCCAGCCCCGAACCTATCCCCCCCAAAACCGCATAAATTCCAACCTTTAAACCCTTAAAAAGCCCTGCATACTCAGCTTTTTCCAATCCCAAGGCATAGACAAACGGTGCGCTTCCAAAAAGAACCCAAAGCATGAAAACAGGTATCCAGGTGGCGATACCAATATCCGGGATAAAGCCATAAACGCTTGCAAAAAAGTTGGAAATCTGGCCGCCCAGCAGACCCCCATAACCGCTTTCAAAGGGCCCGGTGCCTGAGGGCGGGATAACATCCGCCGCGGCCGAAAATAGTGTCGCGAAAACCGGTAAGGTGGCTAACCTTCCCCAAAAATTCTTAACTCCCTTTAAAGAAAATACCCGCCAGCCCCAAGTTAACAGGGGTAAAATAAGGATGTAAGCCCCAAGCCCCAGGGTTACCAAAAGAAAATCTGAGATAAAGGCACCGGGATAACCCAACCAGTTCTGAGGTTCTGCGGGGGATCCTGAAAATAATCCGGGACCATATTCCCAATGGCTGAAAAGCGACAGGAAAATCAGTACATAAAAAACCGCCAACGCTGCCCCTAAAAACCGGTGCCAGGTGCGCCTCAAAAATGCCGAAAACCGTTCCGGTAAAATAGAGGAATTAGCTTGGGAGTTCTTTTTTAGTGCCACGGGGCCCCTCACAAATATCGTTAATAATAGAGAGTAATGGAAAGGGCCATGGCTGCCAACCTTAAGATTTTGTTGCGCGGCGAATTTCATCAAATTTGCTGTACCCGCCAAGATTTTGAGGTTAAGAAAAACCATGGGCCAAAAGACCAAAACCAAACAATCCTTTGATGCCATAATTTCCGGCGGGGGAATGATCGGTCTGCCGCTGGCGATTGGTTTGTCCCGCTGCGGCATGAAGGTCGCAGTTATAGATGCGGCAACTCCCAAAACCCAACTTGACAAAACATTCGATGGCCGCTCATCAGCAATCGCCTATGCAAGTTATTTGATGCTGGATGCTATTGGCCTTTGGCAGCATGCAGCAAAATTTGCCCAACCGATCAACGACATTCATGTTTCAGACGCAGGAACCTTTGTTTTTGTTCATTTTGAAACTGGCGATCACGACCACAACCCGATGGGATTCATGGTGGAAAACCGCCATATTCGTCTTTCCCTGGAGGAATGCCTAAAAGAAACAAAGGGCGTAACCCGCTTTGCCCCGAATAAAATCAAAACCCATAAAAAATCGGCTGGGGGTGTTTCGGTTACCCTTGAGGACGGGCCAGCATTGTCTGCCCCCTTACTTATTGCCGCCGAGGGGCGCTTTAGTTCGTTGAGGAAAAGCGCCGGGATTGGGGTCACAAACTGGTCCTATAAACAATCCGGCATTGTTGCCACGATTGAACACGAACACCCGCATTTGGGTATCGCTCATGAGCTCTTTTTTGGCGATGGCCCGTTCGCCATTCTGCCTTTGCAGGGCAACCGTTCTTCGCTGGTCTGGGCGCTAAAGGATGATTACGCTGACCTGGTAAAAGATTTCTCCGATGCGGCATTTGAGCGCGAAATTAGCGAAAGGGTTGGCGGCTTCCTTGGCAAGGTCAAGGTCACCGGTCCCCGGTGGGTGTTCCCCTTATCTTTGCAAATGCCCGATTCCATAATTGGCGAGCGCCTGGTTTTAACCGGCGATGCCGCCCATGGCATTCACCCGATCGCAGGCCAAGGTTTAAATCTTGGGTTTCGTGATATCGCGGCCCTGATCGAGGTTTTAAATTCTGCAAAATCCAAAGGCGAAGATTTGGGCGGGGTCCAAGTTCTGGAACGTTATGAGCGGTGGCGGCGGACCGATAACCTGGTTCTTGCGACTGTGACCGATGGACTGACAAAACTATTCTCGAATGATTTAAAAGCTGTTAAAGCAGCGCGAACTTTTGGTCTTGGGGTCGTGCAAAAAACCCCGAAGGCCAAGAAATTCTTTGTTGATCATGCCCGGGGCACGTTTGGAAAATTGCCGGTGCTTTTAAAGGGGGAATTACCCAGAAACTAGAGTTTTCGGGCCTCTTCCACCAGCATAATCGGAATGCCATTACGGATTGGGAAGGCAAGGGCTGCCTTTTTGCTGATCAGTTCCTGATTTTTTTTATCGTAGGTCAATGACGTCCGGGTCAATGGACAAATCAGAACCTCCAGAAGTTTGGGATCAACCTCAGCCATTAACCCCTCACGAAAACAACACGAATGAAAGCTTGCGCCGGGTCTGCAGTGTAAAGGGATCGGTGGGCCCCGCAGCCTCAAACATTTTTAGAAGCAATTTTCGAGCGGTTTCCTCATTCCATTCGCGCTCTCTTGAAATAATCTTCAAAAGCGCATCGGCGGCCTCATCTTTTTGGCCATTCGCGAACAAACCCTCAGCCAGATCATAAAACGCCTGGTTATCCCCGGGTGTTTTTTGGGCAGCATCTTTTAATTTTATAAGTTCACCCTCTTTTGGCCGGTTTCCGGCAAATTCCAGCGCCGTTAAAACGGCGGCGATCGCCGGGTGGCTTTTTCGGTCTTCGGTCAGGGTTTTTAAAACTTCGCGGGCTTTGTCATCCTGACCCTTTTTCAGAAGTCCTCCGGCAAGCCCGGCGATGGCATCCAGATTTTCCGGATCGGCCTGAAGAATTTGGGAGAAAAGCCCAAGCGCCTCTTCGGTTTTCCCCTCAGCTAAAAGCTCCCCGGCTTTTTTTAGGTAATCCTGAAGGTTTGGGTCGTGGCCATCGTTGGCAAATTTGGCAATGAAGTTTTTGAGTTCAGATTCTGGCAAGGCCCCGGTAAAACCATCAACCGGCTGGCCGTCTTTAAAAGCCATGACCGTGGGCAGCGATTGTACCCTGAGTTGCTGGGCCAGTTCCTGATTTTTATCGGCGTCGACCTTTACGAGTTTCACTGCCCCGCGAGCTTCCCTAACGACTTTTTCCAACAAGGGAGTAAGGGTTTTGCAAGGCTGACACCACTCGGCCCAAAAATCGACGAGAACGGGTACTTCTTTAGAGGCCTCGACAACATCGTCCAGGAAAGAAGCCATATCCCCATCTTTGATGAGGTCTTCGGGCAGGGCACCGTCTTTATATCCGATCAAATCTTCCATTCATCATCCTTAAAAGTGCACCCTATAACTTAATCGCCCCTATTAAAAGGACAAGTCCAAAACCCTTGGCTCATAGTCGTAATTTTCAATAAACCGGATCAAATCATCGAAAGAAATCCCGACCGTGGCTTCGTTGTGGAGTGGATGAAAATGGACGACCTCATAATTTTTAAGCGAGGCATCCACAACCACTTGAAAACTCTCCACCTCATTCAATTCCTTCACGTTCATCACCGAAAACGGGTTCACAGCACCGGGGGTAACTCCCAAAACCCGGACCATGCGCGCTTCATCGCAAAAACTAAAGCGTCCGAGTTTTAAGGTTCCCGCCAGCGCCTTCAGATCAACCTTTAAATCCTCCTGGACCACCGCCAGCACCATATTGGCTTTTTTGTCTTTTAAAAAAAGACATTTGCAATGCCCCCCAACCCAGTCTTCCCGGGCAGCCCGGCTTTCCTTAACAGTGAAAAAGGGTTCGTGGCGATAAAGGGTATACTCAATTCCAAGGTTGTTTAATAAATTAAACAGATCCCTTTCATTGGCCATAGATTATTCTCCGGTTTGTTGTTCCTTCTTAAGCGAAAACAGAAAAAAAACTTTGTTTTTGTAAACAGGAGGCCCAAAAGTCTCCAGGACGGCGGGATTAAAGCTGCTGTCATTTCTAAACACCGCATAATCCACCCCGTACTTTTCCCGTAATTTTATGAGATTATCCACGGTCTGGGTTTGATAGAAGGAATTAACTTCTTGCCAAGAGGAAATTTGCTCGACCCCAACAATATCGGACATCCGCCGGTACCATTCCAAAGTTTCTTGGGGTGTAAAAGGGACCTCATCCCAAGAAGCGACTACGGCTCGATGGGTAAACAGCCTAAACCTCACCAGGTTAGGCGGTGTAATAAAAATGGAATTATTTCCAGTAATGGTCCGTACATTTTTGTAAAGGCTTTCCTCGGCGTAATGGCAGTTATCTGCCAGATAGCTAAATCGACAGGTATCAAACAGGCCTGTCATCTGGAAGGGAATCATAAAACTGGCAAGCCCGTATGTAAGTAAACCCCTGGAAAACTTTAACTTTCCAGAAGGGCTGTCAGGTCTTTTTTTCAAACTGGATTGGAAAAAATTTAGAAACCAAAAAACAATTAAAACCAATGGCAAATAGGCAAAAAAGAGGGGGTAATTACCGTGCAGATTTATTAACTTTGATGTCTCCACTAAAATTACAGCCATGCTTCCCATAAAAAAAGAAGCAAAAAACCAGCGGTTTGCCGTGGGGGAAATTTTTTCGGGCCACCTGTCTTCAAAAACTGCGGAAATAAAAATGATCATGGCAAACATAAGTACGAAAGGCGCCAAGCGCCAAATAAACAGTCGGGCCATAAAATCGGACTTTATCCAAAGCCCCTCCATAAAGGCAACCAGGATAATTAAAACCATGGCCCAGAACAGGGCTGAAAACCTTCCCAAAATAAGGTTCTTTTTCCAGCTGAAATAAAGTGCCCCAACCCCCATTAAGAGCCAACCAAACAGGAAAACAAATTCTCCTTTGAAATAAGAGAAATCATAATGCCATGGGGATCGAATTTTAAAAATTATATTCAGGGCATCGTCGACAACCTCCTTGGGTGCTGTCAAATCCACGGTTGAAAGAATTGAGGGCAAAAGGAATAAAAAGCCCAACAACAAAGGCCCCAACTGCCAAAACAACCGTTTAACCAACCTCTTTTCCCGGACAAAAATATGCGCTAGGCCAAATAACGGGAAAGCCAAAATTAAAAAATTTGCATGGAACAAGGAGAGAATGGCAACACTCAAACCCGAGGAAAAATACCGCCCTCGAATAAAATAAAACATTCCCAATAAAAACCCTAACGCTCCGAAGGAAGAGGGCTGGAGGCTGTCTATGAAAAAAAACGTTTGGGCTACGCTTTGGGTTTTATGAATAATGGCAAACAAAAGTACAAAAACCACAAAAATTTCCAGAGCTCTCGGCCCATAAACCTCCCGGATAATTCTGTAAATTAAATAAAATGAGGCAAAAATTACCAATATATTTGCCACCACCAGGGCAGGTTTCAATATCGCAAGCTTTTCCAGCCCATAAACCAAATAGGAAAAAAGGAAATGGTAGTGGGTGGTTTCATTAACCCACCAATCGTTTTGCCAAATTTCAGGGTGGGCGATTTTAATCCCCTCAACCAGATATGTGGAATGATTTAAACCCCACCCAAAAGTAGCCCCAATTACCAAAACCGGCAGGGCTGCCACGAGGATTGCCAAATAAGGTTCCAGGGTTTTCAGGCTGAGGGTCATAGATTTCATCATCTACAGACCCCTTCACCGTTCTTAAGAAAATTGAGAGCCAAATCCTTTTTTGGGACGCTTGCCTCAATATATTCATAAAAACTTAAATGCCTTAACGGCAGGGGAAATCTTTGGATATGAACCTTATCAAAAAAGCTCCTGACAACGCTCTCAATTTCCGAGGCCTTGTTAACATGTTCATGCCGCATCAAAATTTTATAATTCAACCCGTGCCGCAGACGAAACGAAGCGCCGGTTGTGGTGCGCCAGGAAAGGCCCCACAAAAAGCCACCCTCCGAAGGGATTCCAGCCTGGAAAAGGCCGTCACTTTTTAAAAGAAGCGCAGCCCGGGCAACAACTGAAGGCAGATCGGTAATATGTTCAAGAACAGCAATACTAAAAATCCGGTCGTATTTTCCCACCCCCCTGATTTGATGGATGGTCTTGTAGGCCTTATTTAAGTCTGATAATTCTGGTCGGCCACGGAACAAAAAATCCTGGGGTTCGACGAAATCATAAACACCTAATCCGGGCTCATTTTTAACATGATTCAAAGTCCCGGCCCCGATTTCCAAAATTGATTGGCTCCAGGGTCTGGCCCCCGCAACCTTTCTGTGCATCCAGGCTTCAAGGGCGCGGGTAATTTTATATACCGGGGTTTTGCCCTCTCTGTTGTTCTGATATTCGGTTTCAAATATTTTTTTATACTCATCGGGCAAGGAGGGTCTGACCTTGGGGAAATCCTTAAAAAGGAGTGCTTTAGCAGCTTTATTCATTTGCTTTGGTTTTTGGGCTCTTTGGAAAACGAATAGCTTAGTCGCCAGGAAATTTAAAATGATGATGAAGGTCATTACAATAAACCAGACCGGGGTAGCAGGCAGCATGGCAAAATCCACGCCCAACCCAATTAAAATACTGCTTAGGGCCAGTAGGGAAAATTGAACAAAGACAAATCTGGTAAGGGTTTGGCGGTTCATTACTGCACCCGCGAAGGTCCATCTGGAATTCCAGAAATAACTCCACAACAAAGCCGGGATATAACAGATCACTTGGGCCAGAGCAGCCTTTATAGCCATAGGGGGCAAAAGGTTTAGGCTCAGAATAAAAATCGAAAAGCCAATAATGGTATTGGTAATCCCGACAACAGTAAAACGTATCAATTCTTTAGACAGGGCCATTGGTCTACCTATCCCAGGGGTCATTTCCGTTTATTTCGGAAATAATAAAATGAGGCCGGTTTTGCAGGGCCTGGTGAATGCGTGCGATATAAGTTCCCATTATGCCAAGTATTACGAACATGATGCCAAACAATAACGAAATTATCCCCACCGTTGAAGCCCACCCGGGGACGGACCAACCTTGGGAATATGCATAAAGAACAAAAGCCAGTTCGCCAAAGGAAAGAAAGGACGTTGCAAACCCAATCCATATTCCAATCTTTAAAGGCACTACGGAAAAAGAAACGATGGCACCATAGGCCAGCTTTAACAGTCGGGAAAAAGTATATTTCGAAGAACCGGAAAAACGCTCTCCAGCTTCGAAGGGCAGGGTTGTCGTTTTAAAACCAACCCATTCTATAGCGCCCCTAAGAAAAAGGTCGGTGTCCTTAAAGGCCAAAATTTCAGCGCAAACGCGCCAATCAATCAACCGAAAGTCGGAACTACCCTCGCCAAGGGGAACATCAGTCAAAAATGAAAAGAACTTATAAAAAAGCTTTGAGGTTCCACGCTTAAAGTGGCCCTCATGGGCGGCGTATTCTCGCCGGGTCTTAACAATTTTAAACCCCTGTTTCCATTTCTCGACCATTTCAGGGATTAACTCTGGGGGGTGCTGCAAATCTCCATCCAAAGAAACAATAGCTTTTCCCTTGGCCACGGAGTAACCCGCTATCAGTGCGTGCTGGGTTCCAAAATTTCGGGAAAGTCTAAGACCCTTAAAATAAGGTTTCTTCTTTCCTGCCTTTTCTATAGCTGGCCAGGTTTCGTCGAGGCTTCCATCATCAACAAGAATAATCTCAAAAGTTACCTTGGCTTTTTTCGCTGCTTTTTCCAGCCGGTCAATTAACTCAGAAATATTCCCGACTTCGTTGTAAACCGGCACAACAATACTCAACACCAAAGGTTTTTTATTTTTTTGCCTGTTCATTTTTTCCCCAAAGCCCGGCTCCCCCATACCAAGCCGGACTTTAACTATAACAGCATATAATAGTGCATAAAATGTTAAATCTTGAAGGGAAGAATTCCCTAATGCCCAACTTTTTCTCCGGGGAAAACCCTGAAGGGAAAAAAACATGTTGCATTAAGGCCAAGCTTTATTATATTCCGGCCACTGTCGATGGGGTTATCCCCAAAGATTTATGGATAAGCGGGTGTAGCTCAGGGGTAGAGCGAAACGTTGCCAACGTTTAGGTCGTGAGTTCGAATCTCATCACCCGCTCCATAAATAAATAACCACCCCAACCGGGTGGTTTTTTTATTTATAAACGGCTGATGAATTTGATTCGAACTCATAGTTCGACACCAAGGATTTTAATCCGCAGGTGCAACAAGCGCGTCAGCGCAGTAAATCTCATCACCCGCTCTTTTTTCTTTTAAAAGAAAACTTACTCTTTGGCTTCCGGAGCCTCTTTTTCCAAATCCGCCTCGAGCGGGATCATAAAGTGCGGTGCCGGGGCGGTCATCACCCAGGTTTTGCCGTCGCCGGGATCGGTATTAAACCCTTCGTACCCGCCAAGGCCCGGAATAATCACCATGATATGCGGATAATTGCCGGCCAGCATGTAGGATACCCCGGTCTCATCGACGGCATAAAGCCCGTCTACAAGATCCGAGTTCATCGCCTTGGTCCAGGTCGGATCGGCGCACACTGGCCCCGAATTGACGTTTTCACCGATGTAAGGGAAACAGGTCCAGTAATCACTGCCCGCACGCAAAACCGTGCCGTTGGGCAACATAATGGTGGCTATTTTGGCGATCGCCTCGGGCCCTGCTGACATCGCCTGGGCAATCAGATCATCGTCGGCATACGCCGCTGGGATTGCCAAAAAAGTGCCCGCGGCCAATGCTATCAATAGTTTTTTCATGAGAATCCCCTCCCTGGTAAACTATAAGCGTACCAGAAAGCAGGGAAACGGGCAAATTCCCCTAGTCTTGGGGGACTTAAATTATCCAACAGATTTTTGCCTTGTTTTCGTTTAAGGATAAGCTGGAACCAAAAAGGGACATTTCATGAAAGCCAATCCGATTTGGATTTTGGGCGGGTTGATTTTAATATTTGCGCTTGGGGCTTGTGGTCCGAAGCGCCAGCGCATCGGTGACCCGCCGCCGGAATTAACCCCGGAAATGCGTGAGCAACTCCAACAACGCCTGAATTCTTATGACCTCAATCAGGATGGAATAGTTAGTTGTGAGGATGTTGCGATCAGACGGACCGAGCTTTTCACAATCGTCGATGAGGATAAAAGTGGCGGCCTCGATCAGCGCGAATACATGGAACTCCGCTGGCATGATAAACTTTATGTTTTGTTAGAACTTTCGAACGACGACCGTGATCACAATGGCCAGATTTCGTTGGAAGAGTTTCAGGAACGCAGCGACCCTTATTTTAGGCGCCTTGATAAAGATCGGGACTGCATTATTACGGTCGAGGAATACCAGGTTGAATTGCTAACCACCCAGCAACAAAGCTTCCGCCCCGGGAATACCGGCCAACGGCGCGAAAAACGGCGGCGCTAGACCCCCAATTAAACCCTAATAAAGCGCGTCAAGCTCATCCCCAAATTCGGCCCGAATAATATGCCGGCGGATTTTCATGGTTGGCGTCATCTGTTCATTTTCAATCGTGAAACTATGTCCGGCGATCAAAAAACCTCGAACTCTTTCAAGGTTTGAAAGCTTGCTGTTCACTCTGGAAACTGCGGCCCCAATCGCCTTTTTCAAATCAGGGTCGCTGCAAAGACTTTGCAGGTTGCCCTTTTTGCCATTTTCCTGTTTCCAGTTTTTAAACCAAAGGTCATCAGGGACAATTAAACCCACAAGATACGGCCGGGCATCGCCGGACACCATGGCCTGGGCGATTTCTTCCTCTAAGGTCAAAAACCCTTCGATACGCTGGGGGGAAACATTGTCGCCCTTATCAAAAACAATAATATCCTTTTTCCGGTCCGTAATTTTTAAATGGCCGTCCTCATCAAAAATCCCGATATCCCCGGTGTGCAGCCAGCCATCCCGGATCGCCATCGCGGTGGCATCGGGATCCCTCCAATAGCCTTTCATGACAAGTTCTCCCTGAACCAGGATTTCACCATCGTCTGCAATTTTAACCCGGGTCGCCTTAACCGGTGGACCGACCGCGTCCATTTTAATTTTAGGTTCACGATTGGCGCTGATCAGGGGCCCGGTTTCGGTCTGGCCGTAGCCCTGCAAAACGTTTATCCCCAGCGCTACAAAGAAAAGGCCAACGTCTGGGCTCATGGCAGCCCCGCCCGAAACCAGGGCTTTGATTTTTCCACCAAACCGCTTTTTGACCTTGCGCCGAACCAGGGCGGTCAGGCATTTGTCTTCCAAACGCTCAATCAAGGTCATGGGTTGGCCTTTATATTTTTTTGAACCCAGCTCCACGGCCCTATAGAAAAGTTTTTTCTTGGCCCCACCTTCTTTTTTAAGGGCCAATTCGATGCGCCCCTTAATGGTTTCAAAAAGCCGGGGGACCACCAGCATAACCGTGGGCTTGGTTTCAACCATGTTAGAACTTAATTTTTCTAACCCTTCAGCAAAATAAATTTCTGCCCCTAGGTGAATCGGCAAAAACAAATCACCGGTTTGCGCATAGGCGTGGGAAAGGGGCAAAAAGGATAAAAACCGGTGCCCCTTCAAGCCATAAGGAAATAGAATTTCCTCGGCCCCCTCACAGTTGTGCAGGATCGAACCATGATGAAGGACAACGCCTTTAGGAGTACCGCCGGTCCCGGATGTGTAGATGATTATTGCCGGATCGGCCCGTTTAATGTCCGCAAGCCCACTAATCATGCCAACGACATTGCCGTGTTGGTTCTCCAGAATGTCCCACCATTGTAAAAGCTCAACATTCAACCTTTGTGAAAGTTTGTAAGGTTCCATACAAATGGCATTTTTCATACTGTCCGATTCGTGGGCGGCGGGCAGGAAATTTTTTAACAGCGCAGCGGTGGATATTATCACGGCTTTAGCCCCGCTGTTTTCCAGAACATGCAGATGGTCTGAGGAAGTATTGGTCGTATAAAGCGGCACGGCTATGGCGCCGATCGCCATTATTGCCAGATCGGCTATGACCCACTCGGGTCGGTTTTCACTTAAAATAGCGACTCGGTCCCCAGGCTTCACGCCAAGCCCCTTTAAGGCCTCACCAGCTTTGGCAACTTGAACTGCGGTCTCTTCCCAGGAAAGAGCCTTCCACCTCTCCCCTTTTTTATGCCAGAGGAAAGGTTTGTTCCCATACCTTTCGGCCTGGGAGAAAAACATTCCTGGCAGGGTTAGCCAGCTGGTTTGAGGGTTTTTATTATTCATTTGCACTCCAAATTAATTACAGTCTTTGCAATCGGGGATTACCATAGAATTTTTAACCCCAAAAAAAAATCAAAAAAGCTGAGATTTCCTTGCGCTTTCTTAAAAGGTGTGTCAAGGCAGGGAAAATTGGCCCTTTTAAGCAGATTAAGGGCAGGTTTTTGAGAGAAAAAAGCCCCCTTTAAGGCTTATTTGGATGCATCGAATGATACAAAACAAAGCCAAAGAAGAATTGATTACCAACATCCGGAATTCTGCGGAATCTCGACTGAAATCGGATATTCCCCCAAGGGAAATTGCAGATTTGAAGCGTTTTATCGAGACATTTTACAACACCGTTCATTTTTCTGAAATCGATGAAATTGAGCCCGAACGGCTTTCTTGCATTGCTCAATCGGTGTGGCAACTCAGCGAGAAACGATTCCCAGGTTCACCAAAAGTGCGGGTTTTTAATCCTGACCCTAAAAAAGATGGCTGGAAATCACCCCACACCTGCATTGAAATTATCAATGATGACATGCCATTCCTGGTCGACAGCATAACCGGGGGGATCTCAAACACCAGGGGTTTGAGAATTCACACCGTAAACCACCCGCTTTTTGTGGTTGAGCGCGATGAAAATGGCCACCGAACAAAAACAGTAGGGACTTATTTTCCGGAAAAGGGGAAAAAGAAACCCAAGGGCCGGGAATCGATCATTTTCTTGGAAATTGATGTCCAGGGAACCGCCGAAGCCCAAAAAGAGCTGGAAAGTTTTATCTACCGGATTTTGTCCGATGTTCGGAATTCGGTGGACGACTGGGAAAAGATTTTAAAAAAGACCGATGAAACTTGTGAAAATCTGCACAAGGCTGGGACGGGTAAGGACAAGGCGTTGTTTCTTGAAGCTGAAGCCTTTGTTGCATGGCTAACCGATAACAACTTTACTTTTCTAGGCTATCGCGAATATTTCTTTGAGGGCCAGGGCAAAAAACAGACAGTTAAACAAGAGCGGACCTCCGGGCTAGGGGTATTAAGAGACCCCAACCGGCACGTTATGCGGGGGCCTAAAGGGGCAACCAAAGAATCTGAAGAGGTTCAGGATTTTTTGTCCCATTCAAGGCCGCTTTTAATCACTAAAGCTAACACCCGTTCTCTGGTTCATCGTCCAGTTCATATGGATTACGTCAGCGTAAAAAATTACGACCAGAACGGTAAACCTATTGGCGAGCGCCAATTCGTTGGCCTATTCACTTCACAGTCTTATATGCGCAGCCCCCGTGAGGTTCCTATTTTGCGAAAAAAAGTCAAAAATGTTCAAAAGCGCTCCCCCTACGGGTCCACCAGTCATGCCGGGAAGGCGATTACCCATATTCTTGAAACGTTCCCCAGAGATGAACTGTTTTTGGTTACGGAAAGCAAACTTCTTGAAGTAGTTCTTGGGGTTCTCCATTTGCTGGAGCGCCCCCGACCGAAGGTTTTCATTCGCGAAGACAAATATGGCCGCTATATTTCAGCGATCGTTTATGTTCCCAGAGAAAGTTATCACTCGGGATTAAGAGAGCAGATCGAAAACATTCTTTGTGAAGCTTATAACGGTGAGGTTTCGGTTTATTATGCTTCGCTTTCCGAAGACGTTCTCGCGCGCTGGCATCTGATCATCCGAACCAAGCCGGGCAAGGTGCCCAATGTCAGCCTTAAAAGTTTAAATGCGAAAATTGAGGCCACCTCCAAAACTTGGGTGGAGAAGCTTCGTGAGGAATTGATCGAAAAGTTTGATGAGGGCCCGGGGTTAACTTTTTTTGACAAATATCAGGGCATTTTTTCAGAAAGATATAAAGAATCATTCACACCCAGGCGCGCGATTACAGATATTCTTCACTTTGAGGGGTTTGATGTTGAGCACGATGTCAGTTTTGAGATTTTCCGTGACCCTGAAGACCCCGCATATGTTATTCGCCTTAACATTTATCACCCTTCCCGGCTGATTGCCTTGTCAGAAGTTTTACCGATGTTGGAAAACCTGGGGGTAAAGGTGATCTCAGAAAATTCTTATGAATTGTTGACCGAGTCGGGTGCTCGGATTCATGCCTTTTACCTGGAAACCCCCACCCGCGGCCATGTCAACATTGGCAAAACCGAAGACCTTGTGGAGCCGCTTTTGGACCAGGTCTGGAAGCATGAGGTTGAAAATGATTACTTCAATGCGCTGGCAATCCATGCCGGGCTGCCG